>JAJTZC010000069.1:0-2913 GCA_032906705.1 Nitrososphaerales archaeon | reverse complement strand
TGCCGGCGGAAGAAGGCTATCCATCCTACTTGGCGTCGAGGCTCGCCGAGTTCTATGAGCGCGCGGGCAGGGTCAGCACTCTCGGAACTCCGGAGAGGACTGGCTCCATCACGTTGGTCGGAGCGGTCTCCCCGGCTGGCGGAGACTTCACCGAGCCCGTCACTTCGCAGACGATCAGGTTCGTCAGGACTTTCTGGTCTCTCGACGCCAGGCTCGCGTACTCTCGGCACTACCCTTCGATCAACTGGATGACCTCCTACTCTGGCTACATCGAATCCGTCAGCAAGTGGTGGGGCTCGAAGGTCGACAAGGAATGGCTACCCGTCCGGGCGGATGCCTACAGCATTTTGCAGAGAGAGGACGCTCTCAAGGAGATCGTTAGGTTGCTGGGACCAGAAGCGCTTCCTGACGAGGAGAAACTCATACTCGACGTCGCAAGGATGATTCAGATCGGCTTCCTCCAGCAGAATGCTTACGACGACACTGACGCCTACTGCAGTCCCCAGAAGCAGTTCAAGATGATGAAGATGTTCGTACAGTATCACCAAGAGGCCCTGAAGGTTCTGCGCAACGGCGTCCCGCTCGCGAAGGTCAGAGGCATGGCCGTCATAGCTCCAATGCTCAGGGCGAAGTTCGCAATCAAGAGCGAAGAACTCGACAAGCTCGAGGCGCTCATCAGGCAAATGTACGCGGAGTTCGCGTCACTGTCGGGCGTCCAGGAAGCGCGGGTCCCTGGGTAATCAGAGTACCACTGATGCGAATCCCGAGACGTCTTTCACTTACACCCAACCCCCATATCTGACCCTGCACACAGTCCTCCAAGACCAAACAGATGTCGGGCCTCAGGTTTCCGCCTCGGTCCTCGTGGCGTAGGCGCTTTGACGACGTAGGCCTACGAAGAGTCCGCTTCGCTGAAAGGGATTTCCGCAGCCAAGGTCGCATGCTGGGACGCCCTCCGTTGTCGGACCTAGCCTGAACCAGATTCCTGCTGTCCTGCTGCATTCATGCATGAGGAGAGGGCTCAGGGTGCCCAACGAGTCAGGGGGCTAGAGAACAGCGTCGTTGCGACTCTATTGGCCGACTAGACGTGGAAAAGAACTACCCAGTCGCCGTCGCGGAACCATATCCCGCCCGAGTCCAATTCCAAAGTCGTGTTAAAGCCGTCCGAACGAATTATCTTGAGTTCTGCATTCACCGAGCACACCCTCTTGCCCGCAGCGTTAGTAGTCCATACAGCTGGATTGACCTCCTGAACCTGAATTGTTTTGATTCCCATGAAGGTAGGTCCTGCCATCGGATGCTCGCGACAAACTGGTTTCCTTCTGAGCTTTTAAGTTTGAACTTCGTTTCTCAGTTCAATCGGGCTTCCGTGAGTGCGAGAATCGGTGAAGGTAATCACTGGACCAATGTCCCTGCATAGACAAGCCCGTAGTCAGGAGCCAGTGATTAGCGAGGTCGATACAATGGTCAAGCAGATGTGCGACGAGTTCCCGGCGCTCTCTGGAGTTCCCGAAGCAAGAGTCGCAGGCTAGGTCCTTCTTGGGCGCTGTTTCCCAACGGCCATGCGCGTGCAGAAGTTCTTCCGCATCTCGCTGAATGAGCTGACTCTCCTCACAATCTCCCAGAACTCCTCATAGTTCGCCCCCCTGCGGTACGTCTTGATTAGTTGCTCAACCAGATCGGCTTCGATTTCGCTTAGCTCTGCGCACAGGCTTTCTCTTTCTTCGCTCATCAAGAGCCGCCTTCAAGGCCCTTGCGGCGAGCCTTTCTCGCTCCTTCCTGCTGAGGTTCGTGATTCGTTCGTCTTCTCTGAGCACACTCGGAACACCGTCGCAGATTATTTAAGCCTAGATGCGTGCATGGCAACGAATCAGCAACAGTGCGCTATCTAGGACCTACGGGTGGTCACGAAGTGTCAAGAACATCACAACACTTTTCAACCTTCTTCACGACGCCCGAAACCAATCAGTGAATGGATGTGAGTAAGTCGGCCTCGGGCGTTGAATACAGCAAGATCGCCGAGATCAGGGGTCCGCTCCTCGTCGTTGACGGGGTCGAGCGGGCGGCCTTCGACGAACTGGTCGAGATCGAGGACACGGATGGCAACAAGAGACTCGCGCGCGTACTAGAAACCGGCTTCGGCAAGGCGGTGGTCCAGGTCTTCGAGGGAACATCTGGGCTGTCCATCAGCGGCACGAAGGCCCGCTTCCTCGGCAAGACAATGCAGCTCCCAGTTTCCGACCAGCTGTTAGGCAGGGTCTTCGACGGCCTAGGCAAGCCTCTGGACGGCCTCCCGGAGCCAGTAGCGAAGAGCTTCCTCGACGTGAACGGCGCCCCCATCAACCCCGAACGAAGGGACTACCCGACAGACCTCATCCAGACTGGCGTCTCCGTCATCGACGGCATGCTAACCCTGGTCAGGGGGCAGAAGCTCCCCATCTTCTCAGGCGCGGGCATGCCTCACAACATGCTCGCGGCGCAGATCGCAAGGCAGGCAACAGTCGTCGGTGAGGGCGAGGAGTTCGCCGTCGTTTTCGCAGCGATAGGGGTCTCGAGCGGTGAGGCCACATTCTTCCAGCGGACGCTGGCCGAGTCCGGTGCCATCAGAAGGAGCGTCCTATACCTCAACCTCGCGGACGACCCGGCCATCGAGAGGGTAATCACGCCGCGCGTGGCCCTGACCGCGGCCGAGTACCTCGCATTCGAGCTGGGCATGCACGTCCTCGTAATCATCACGGACATAACCAACTACGCGGAGGCCCTGAGGGAAATCTCGGCCGCGAGGGAGGAGGTCCCCGGCAGGAAGGGCTTCCCTGGCTACCTCTACACTGACCTCGCGACGAACTACGAGCGTGCAGGCAGAATCAAAGGAAGGAAGGGGAGCATCACGCAGATGCCCATCCTCTCGATGCC
>JAJTZC010000068.1:0-3191 GCA_032906705.1 Nitrososphaerales archaeon | reverse complement strand
GGTTCTGAGCTTGCTTCGTCAAGGCTCAGCCTGACGTAGCCATCGCACGCCTGTGCGAGGGACGCGAGAGTCTTCTGGTCGTGCATCTCCTCCACTACGAGCAGGAAGTGCAGGCCTCTCCCTTCGCGTGCCTCGAGTACGATGTCGTCGAGGAAGGACTTCGTCTCGCCCTGCCCGTTGTACTCCATCATCTTTGAGAGAGTGTCTACCACGGTCCAGTCGCCCGCCTTGGCCGCAGTGGATACGGCCCGGAGCATGTCCAGTAGCACCTTCGGACCGAGGTCTCCTTGCCGAATCTTGAGCCTTGTCTCGTATCCGTTCAAGAACCGCCAGTTCCCCTTCTCGATCAGGGGCTCGACGTTGATGTTTGCGCTCTGCATGTCCGCAAGCAAGTCCTCGGGAGCCCTGTCCACCGCCAGGTAGGTGACCCTTGCCCCAGCCGAGGCCGCGTTGTACAAGATCTGCTGGGCGAACAGATCATAACCAGAACCCGGCTTTCCGGAAAGCAGCACGACACTTCCAATTGGAAAACCGCCGATGGCCTTGTCAAAGGCCTCGATCCCGGAGCTGAGCTTGGGTTGGTCTCGTGTAGACTGAGTTGCTTTTGCCAAAGTCTGTCTGTCCTTCTGGAACAAACACGCCGGTAGAGTAATTATATAAGCGTTGCCCTAATTCATCCAAAAAATGTAAGCTCAACTCAATTTCTCGCATGAAGCTGCCCTGATACGATTTCAGACGTTGAAAGCGAGAGCGAGGGGCGTGGGATTGAAATATTTTCTACTCGAGGACGATGGCCCTAAGCGCTCTCGCCTCAGTTGCGTAGAAGAAGAGACTGACAGCAGAGGAAGCGGAGGCGACGTAGAGCGCGAAGAGCCAGATATTCGCCTTGAAACCTGAAGAGAAGAGGAGCACCGGCGTCACGAAGACCATCAGGCTGACGAAGATTTTCATGTGGGTCTGCCTATTGACGACCCCCCAAGTGTACATAATACCGTTGGCGACGGCGGCGCCGAGCAGAAGGTCCGCGGCGTAGATTCCGATTACTGCCTCTTGGGGGGATACGCTCACCAAGGGCCAGATTCCTCCAACGTAAAAGGTCGCCAAGATGGCTATGAAATTGTTGAAAGCCACTACGAGTGAAATCGCAATCTGGACGAGCACCAAAGTTTGCGCGACCTCTGTGAACCATTTGACCTCAGTGTACTTCCATGAGAAGAACATCACCATACCGCCGAACAAGATGAATAGCGCGAACTTGGCGAATATCATGCCTCCGGTCCCGAAAGTGTTGTAAAGCAGGACCCCCGTCGGATTGATTTCGTTCTGAATTCCCCCCGGCGTGTGCTGAACAAGCCAAACAGTGGTCACAACATCGAGTGCGACAAACACGAGGAAGAGGAAGAGGAGGGTGACAAGCATTTGCAGCCTGAGGGCGCGACCGTTTTGGTTGCTTGCGGTAGAGCCGGACACGTTTGATGGACATAGTCGGCAAGGTTGCTTTAAGCTTTCTAGCCACAACGTAGATGCGCAATCCTTTCCGAGGTCGATTCGGATATGGGGGATCTTGAGAGCATGCAAGTCCCCGATTCACAGCGCCGGAGCCGGCGTCGCTTTTGGGGTGGCACGGCATGCGGACCTGCTCCTTTCGGGCGCGAAGAGGACTGCGCCCCTCCTCTGCGGATGATGCCTTTCCGCAGTTCCGACCCTTTGACCAGCTGATTCTTGCAGATTATCCTTCTTCAGAATCTTCCCACGCATCTCCAGACAATCTTCTCATTGCAATACCGACAGTTCGGCAGTTTATCCCGAAGACTCATGAGGACCTTCCCGGCCAATCAAAGTATATTCCTTCAGGATTTGGGATATGAATCCAGATTCAGGTCAGCGCAGCCGAGCGATGACCCTCGTTACAGGACAATTAGTCTCCTATCGCGAGCGAAACATAATCTGGTTGAGTTCGGCCAGGACAGGGCATAGGGTGCCCGGCAACGGATTGACTTTCTTTACCGGTTTCCAGATGAGAAACGCCCGTCAGCCCGCACCCGCGACTGGAACCTCATCTGAGGGAATTCGCCGGGTTTATCTCCAACACAGCAGGGTGGCCGACAATGCGCAGGCCTGCGATGAGGCCGGTTCTGTACGTCCTGCTCGCGGTAGCCATTGTCGTTTTCTACATAACATTCGTAACCGCACGAACCTACTACAATCCAGTCGCTACTGCGGTCATCGTCCTGTTGGGAATCACCATCGCGGTTTCCGGGGTCACGCTCTCGAGACTGCCGAAAAGGGATGGGAGCGACCTCCTGCAGCACAGACTCGTCATGAAATCCGTATCACTCTACCGAGTCTTCTTCCTTGTTGCGCTTCTACTGCTGTCGTCGGATGTCGCTGTCACCTCATATGCGATATTCGTTTTCGGCACCGGAGTCGAGGCCAACGTGGTGGTCGTCGGCCTTGTGAGCAGCGGGAATCTCCTTGCCTGGATGGGCCAGCAGTTCGCGCCGATCCTCATCGCGGGGGGCCTCTTCGCCCTCTTCAAGCATCTGTACGTGCGAGCCATCCTCACCTTCTACACTCTGGGCACTGTCGGCTATGCCTTGGCGACGGTCCTGAATGACGTCGTGGTGCTGTACGCTCTTTACGGAAGCAGATGAGTCAGCGGTTGGTGTGAAGATTCTCGTAAAAACTTGGAGCGCCAACTGGACATTTCTGCGTCGGGTATGACGGGCAACGGGCCCAGGTCTTGGGGAACATGTATGTTCGCGCGCCTGCAGCCCCCTTGACAAACGTTGGGGGTGAATCGTGCAACCTAGGGAGAGGTCGCCGAGGAAATGTTGTGCTTTCAAGTGCTGCCACTAGCAATGGCACCGCACTCGGGTATACCGAAACGGTTATATTACGGGTGTACTATTTAGTTTACCATGTCCGTAATCAGTGTTAAGGTCCCCGAAGACGTCAAGGAGAAGATGAAGAAGACGAAGGATAGGGTAGACTGGCCGGAAGAGATAAGGAATTTCGTGGCGCGAAGGGTCGAGGAGCTGGAGAAGACGAGGAGGCTTGAAGAAGTCAAGGGCCTGTTGGCTGACCTTCCCATTCAACCAAGAGGGTCAATTTCGAGGCTCGTTAGCGAAGACCGTGATAGTCATTGTTGCTTCTTCCCCCTCGGCATACATCCTAGGGCACGAAGGATC
>JAJTZC010000067.1:2063-3573 GCA_032906705.1 Nitrososphaerales archaeon | reverse complement strand
AAGAGATCGAGTCACTTGTGGAACGGTTCAACGCCTCCCCTGAAGTGAAGAACTCCGTCAAGCAGAACTCTGAGAGGACAGCTGTCAAGCTCCTCGACGCGCTGGGACCCACCAGGGCCGCGGTCGCCTCCGTAGCGCAGGAGTTCCTGAAGCTGGGCAGGAACTTGGCCGAGGTGGGTACCTGCATCTCAAAGATTCACTCCCGGATGGGCAGGCTGAGGGACCTGGTCATCGAGGTCTACCGCACATCTTCGGGCGAGGTGGCCGTCCTGGTCAACGGAAGAGGGAGGGCCTTCGAGTCGTACGACAACGGGCTCTACAGGAAGCTGAGGATTCAACTCTTCGTCGGGGACGGCGTCGCCACCGTCGAGCTGAAGAACGCGCGCCTAACGAGGAACGGGTACGACGACAAGAGAGTCAAGCCCCTGGGCCCGTCAAGGTTCATTCTCAATGCCGGCGACAGTAACTTCGAGCTCTTCAAGCTGCTCGAGAAGGCGAAGCTTTCCGGAGGGTTGGTCGGTGATGACGCCGACCTGAAGATCGTGCTGAGGAAGTATTCCATCTCGAAGCTCCCCCTGACCGAGTGGCTGCTGAGAGAAGCCGGCCTGCTGCAGGTCGTGAGCGCGGAGTACGCGAGGACGTACACCGGGAAGATGAACAACGGGCATGGCAGGTCCCCGAAGAAGCTGGCCGAGGAGGCCCTGTGCGAGGCTTGCGACCGCGTAGTGCCCGCGTACCTGAACAGCCTGATGGTTCGAAAATATCATCTCAAGGGTTCCGCGATGAGGTCTCTCGTAGTGAAGCGCGAGCTCGAAGCTTGGCAGGGATGAGTGAGCGAAGAAGATGCCCGCGCAGCTGGCAGCGATACCGCTCAAGCTGATTCAGCCCCACCCGAAGCTGGCCTTCAGGTTCAGGTACGATGTGGCCTCTCTGGCGGACTCGATCCGTTCAGCAGCGGACGAGAACACGCCCAACGGGCAGCTGAATCCGGGGAGAGTCGTGCTGAGGGGTGATGGCGAGGGTTACTACGTCTACGTCGGCGTCAGGCGCTACTTCGCGCTGAAGTCGCTCTGGGACGCGACGAAGGACGAGAGGTTCGCAGTCTACACCGCGTACATCGACACCGACCTGTCGGAACTCCAGATGTTCGTCAAGGCGAAGAAGGAAAACGACGAGGAGAATGGGGAGAGGGAGGGGCTCTCGGTCCTCGAGGAGGTCTCGGGCATCGGAAGGATAAGGAATTCCATCAACCCAGAGGAGCTGGAGAAGGGCCTGAGGCGCCTCTTCGAGCTTGCGGGCAGGCTGAATGAAAAGCGGGCGATGAAGCTTTACGACATCGAGCGGACGGCCAGGTTCAAGTTCAGGATCGCCCACCTTGAGCGGCTCTGTGCGATCGAGGACGATAGGGAGTTCTACCTGGCCGCTGCGTCCGTGGCGGGTTTCAGCTTCGCCGACGATGACATAGAGAAGGCCGTGGAGGCGAGAAGAGGGGCTTATGCCTTGAACTGGT
>JAJTZC010000067.1:0-2053 GCA_032906705.1 Nitrososphaerales archaeon | reverse complement strand
CCCCTGCCTACGCGTCGGAAGCACCTCCCGCCCCGATCGATGCGGGACCGCAGCCTTCGGAAGGCGACGAAGCCGGGGGAAGGCACCTTGAGGTCCACGAGGAGGATGTGATAATCGTGCCGTGTCCCAGATGCGGGGCTTCGAACATGGTGCGCGTGGAGGGAGAGATTGTGTCGACGCACCTTCCCCATGACCCGGAAGGCGAGAGGAAGACTGTGGTCGCAGATGCGGTCAGCAGGACCGGCTGCAAGTGCTCGCGCTGCGGGGAGGAGTTCTACCTCTTTGTGAAGCACCTGGAGGCCAGGACGTACGCAGCCGAACCATCACTCTCGACGAGGTTCAGGGAGCCGAAGGCGACCGTGGAGGCGGTCGGTCTCCGGTACGACTTCGACAAGAACGTCTGGCAGAAGATAGTGGAGGACAAAATCGTCGGCACGGTACGCCTCACCGGGAAGAATGTGAAAGGGAGAGGTGAGCACTGACCGATGCCGAAGAGGAGCAAGAGGGAAGCGATAACGGCCGTCATCGCGTTGCAGATGCTGATACAGGGCGGCTATTTCGACTCGCATGGCCTGAGCGGGCTACCTTTCAACAGAACGCTGACGACCAGGGCCCTTCGGGCGCTCGTCGGTTCCGGCGTGATAGCGAGGTCCGCTCCCAAGCGGAAGTACCTCTTCACGGACGAATTCATGGGCATGATGAAGCAGGAGGTCACCAGGGGGATGTCCCGGGGGATCTTTGTCCACTATCCCGACTTCGGCGCGTTCGACGTATCGGGGATGGAAGACTGGACGGAGGATGAGCTCGAGGTCTACGTGCAGAAGCTGAGGGAGCACTGGCTGATGAGAACCACGGCGAAGCATGGGGGTCGGTCGAGCTGAGGAGCGGCGGCCGATCTTGCGTCATCCCTTGACGCAAAGCTTCTCCGAGAATTTGCGTCATCCCTTGACGCAAAGCTTCTCATCAGGCTTTCCTGATCACAAAAACTGCTACGCCCTTCGCCTTGCACTTTGGGCACACATCAAAGTCCCTCTTCGACTCGTAGTTGCATGCGACGCAGTGGGTGAACGTGGGCCGTGGATCGACGCCGTTCGTCTTCCCCCGACACGCGTCCCGGTTCGCTGGCTTCCGGCGGTTCCCATTCATATCCGGAGACAGGAATTGCAGATATAACTCAGGGTGTTTTCGTGCCGACGTTCTTTCCTTTTAGCCGTTAGATCAGTCATCGACAGTTGAGAGCATCCGTCATCTTCGTCGCGCTTCTGGTTTTCTCGGCGCCAGCATTCGCTTTTGTCACTCTGCACCAAAGCACTTCCGACCCCTGCGATTCGTACGGCGACTGCGTTTCCTCATCGATTACCTACACAAGGGCGAACCCTGACGGCAGCCTCTACCTCGGCGACCAGTTCACAATCTCCCTCCAAGTCACGCCGGGCGCAGGGGCCATCAGCTGCGGAAATGGCTGTTCGCAGAGCTGGTCAGGCGCGCTTTCGGAAGTGGCGTGGTCCTACGATACGTCTGCCCTTCGGTCGTCAAGCATGGGCGAAACAGCGGCGCAGTTCACCTCCATCGCGAACGCCACCGGGAGCTACACTGTGACGGCTACCGCCTCATTCCTCGTCACGATAACGACTTGCGTCACGACGACCTCCCCGAGCGGGTCTTCGACCACTTGCTCGTCCTCCGTTGTGCAGACATCCGTGCCCATTTCGCAGCAGGTGTCGCTCAGGGCCTTCATCCTCGTATTTCAGACGAAACTCGTCAACGCCACGACCCCTCTCCACCAGCTCAGAAGGAATCCTGACGGGACATTCTATCCCTTCGACGCCTTCTACGTCAACTACACCTACTCCTTCCTCTTCATGCAGCAGAGGCCCGACATCAAGGTCTACGCCGCTCCGAGCTATGACCATAGCGTCCTCAGCCTCACCTCCTACAAGAACTCGACCTCGACGGGATACTTCTTCTTCCAGCTCGACAACAGAACCGGAAGTTACTCTGTCACGACGACCGCGAAGGCCTTCAACTGGTTGAATCAGCTGCTCGGGCAGAG
>JAJTZC010000066.1:0-3643 GCA_032906705.1 Nitrososphaerales archaeon | reverse complement strand
ATCTTCGTCGGCCAGTCGAGTTTGCGCCTTTAACCTTTGGGCGGCTCGGCGGGGACGGCGAGGGATGAACCGCTCGGAAACGCTTTTCAGTTCTGGTACCCAACGACATTCGTTGGAGGACTTCTCCACTCTGCGCACGATAACCTGGGTCGGCAGCTCTGTCAGGATGATAGATCAGACCAAGCTACCGGGAAAGCTCGTCTACAGGACCTACACGCGATACACGGACGTCGCAGAGGCAATCAGGACCATGGTCGTCCGTGGCGCGCCGGCAATCGGGGTTGCAGCCGCAATGGGGGTCGCCCTGGCAGCGGTTCGGTCGAAGGCGGTGGGCAAGGCTCAGTTGCTGGAACAATTGAACGGCGCCGCCTCGGTACTCAAAGGCACACGCCCGACCGCCGTGAACCTGTTCTGGGGAATAGACAGGGTCCTGAGAGTCGCGCGTCGCGCTTCCTCCCCGAAGGAATTGAGAGATTCCATAGTGTCCGAAGTCAAAAGGATGGAGGACGAGGACGTCGCAACAAACAGGAGGCTCGGGAAGATTGGTGCGAAACTCATAGACGACGGCGACACGGTCCTCACCCACTGCAACGCAGGCGCCCTCGCCACCGTGGGCTACGGCACCGCGCTCGGTGTCTTGAGGGCGGCAAGAGAGGCGGGCAAGTTCGTCAAGGTCATCGTTCCCGAGACCAGGCCCGCGCTGCAGGGGTCCCGTCTGACTGCCTTCGAGCTCGTCACCGACGGCTTCGACTGCAGGCTCGTCTCCGACACAGCGGTGGGGCACCTGATGAGCAACGGCCGCGTGGACAAAGTGGTCGTGGGGGCCGACAGGATAACCAGGGACGGCTGGGTCTTCAACAAGATAGGGACTTACCAGATCGCAGTTCTCGCGAGCAGGCACCGCGTTCCGTTCTATCCCGCTGCCCCGAAGTCGACCTTCGACCTCGGCCGGACACACGAGGACGTCACGATCGAGGAGAGGGGGGCTGATGAAGTGACGACGATCAGAGGACGGAGAATCGCGCCCAAAGGCATCCCTGTCTCTAACCCCGCATTCGACGTGACCCCGCCGGAGCTGGTTACCTCAATCATCACCGACGTCGGTCTTGTGGAAAAGCCGATTTCAAGGAACCTGACAAGGGTCATCTCTTAATTACCAAAGCCGGGTGGGAACGACTGGGCCCGTAGCCTAGCACGGATTAAGGCGTCAGCCTTCGGAGCTGAAGACCATGGGTTCGAATCCCACCGGGCCCGCCATCTATCTGTGATGAGGAACCTCTAAAACACATGAAAAACATCGCACACTCCGTTGCGGAAGGTGTTGAATTGGTCTATTCGAATACAGGGCCCCGAAGAACCGACGCTGGCTGAGCGCCCTGTACTATGGTTCGGTCTGCCATACCTGTTGGGAGCCGCTATCGTCGCATTGGCAATCTTTGCGATTCCGCCCTCAATGCTCACAGGCTTGCAGCAGCAAGTACGGGCCGGCAACACTCCCGATGCCCCCGCAGCCTTGGCCTTCGCCTTTCAACAACTTCTGACACCCTCCGGAAACCTGTTACGTTATTTCCTGCCCGTATATCTCTTCTACGCGCCCCACTTTATGAGGCAAAATTTGATTCGGGCAGAAAGGTCGATCTCTCCCCTCCTTCCCAAAGGAGAAGAACAATTTCATGAAGAGTTCGGAAGCGTTTCTAGGTTAGGTCCGCAGGCGCTCATCTGGGGTTCGTTGACCATGGTTTTGGCAGCTTCCGACGCCGATGTATTTCAGGGGCCCCGCATAGCCAACCCAGTGTTCAGCTTCACGTACACCGCATTCACGTGCCTGGCCCTCTCGTCAATGATCTGGGCCTATCTGACGACGCTCCGCGGGATTCATAAAATTGGAACGTCACAGTTGGAGCTTCGGCGTTATTATAAAGACCGGTTGCTCGGACTGAAACCCATCGGCTCGCTTTCGTTGAATCTTGCAGCCGTTTATTTTGGAGCAATAGGGCTCTCGATGGCTATCTCGTTCATTGCCGGAAGCATTCTAAATCCCGTGGTTGTCGTATTCTTCATTGGCTTCATAGTCTTCGGACTCCTCATGTTCTTTCTCCCTTTGCAGCGGATTCATTGGGTGATGCTCAACCAGAAGCTGCGCGAGAAGCAGAATCTTGAGAACGAGATGGAGCAAGTCTATGGGGGGATGGGGAGGAGGGATGGCACGGACCTAAGTCAGGTGTTCTTTCGACAGTCCTTACTCGAAACCACGGAGAAGAGGATAAAGGGCATAGCGACGTGGCCCTTCGATACAGAGACGCTCGGCAAGCTTGTCGTGATGGTCGCAAGCCTGCTTGTGTTCCTACTTAGGCGTCTGATCGGCATACCCGGTCTGACATGAGCTCTGAATCAATCAATGCCCAGATTGTCCACGATTTCGACAGGCAAGCTAAAGGGTTTGGCGCTCACTCTAACACTTGCGGCAGCCGCAGGTCACTTGCTCGTCTGGTATGCGATGCCAACCGTTGATGTTACACCAGGCACCCCGCTATACAAAGCCGTGGTCGGAACGCACCCATTGGTTTTTCTTGTCATCGGTCTCCTATTCGTTGTTGGGGCTATGGGGATTATTCTTGACCGTCCGCTGGTCTCCCGTCTTCTCGTTCTCTACACGTTTATTGTCATTCTGGTATACGTGGCGACAAGATCTGGAATCGGTGGCAATAGGCTGATAGAGCCCCTAGGCTTGCTCTCCACAGCCGATGAGGTCTTGTTGATGCTGGTGACTATCCATTTGAGCAGATCAAGTGGCAGGGAACGAACGAAACCCCTTAGCAGATTTAACGAGCGCAAAAATTCTGGAGTGCTGCAACCGTAACTTTACGGCACTCGAATTCAAGCAGTTCGAAGAAAATTGACCATAAGAGGGAATCCTATCGGACTCGCACTCACGTTCCGTGCCTGCATGGCATCCGGCCCACGGGAACCGTCTATTACAGCAGATGTTCTCCCGTTCTTAGTTATTGGGTTATTCTGAGCCAGATTTGAGCTTCGGGTTGGCCTAACCGTCAAACGCATATGGTTCGAAATGGCTCTTCTGACAGTGTGACTTGATATGGTCTGTAGGTGCCTACCTCAGCTCGATGATAAGTGCTCTTCCAGTCCTCCCCAAGCTTTCGAAAGCGTGAGACTCGGAATCATGCCAAGATATCTCCCCTTTCTTCAAGCTGCGAGTCTGAGTCTTGCCATCTAACGACGTAGACTTGTATTTTAGCGGAGTAATGGCACAGGTCAAATATATTGGATGCGAGTGCATTTCGGTCTTTATGCCCTTCTTCCAGTTGAGCTCGACGACCCTCACCTTGTCATTCTATAGGAGTACTTTGGAATATTTGGAGGCTGCTTTGGTTACATCTCGTGGCATGCCTTGTCCATTTAGGTTGAGATGATATGATTGCTTTCATCTGCTAGAATCCACTTTTCGAACTCATTCAGGTGCGGACCCCACCGGGCCCATCCACTTTCGGGGATTCTCTGTCGAATCCCAGATGTTTCTAGGAAGGCTTATTATCATGTATAGCCTTTGTATATACAATGGATGAGTCGTTGATCACCGTCAGGGTGCCGAAGGAACTGAAGGAACGGATGAAGAGGGTGAGGA
>JAJTZC010000065.1:0-3751 GCA_032906705.1 Nitrososphaerales archaeon | reverse complement strand
AATTCCTAAATCAGTACCATGCCAAACTAACACCGAAAACGGCGATAAATGTGCCAGTCGAAGCCAAGAACCCGCGGATATTAGGCGGCTACCCCCTGGTTCTAGTATGGAATGGATCGAGAGGTTGGTCTTAGAAGCGCTGTCTTTGCTGCAGGATGGGAGTCCGTTTCGGCGACCTGAAGAACGCCAGCTTACCCGGCTCGCTGTCCTCTCGAGAGTCATGAGAACGAAGGGCTTCAAGCCTGTAGGCCTGAAAGAGCTGAGAGCGGCCTTCCGTAGGGAACTTGATGCGTTCATCACTGATACAGAAGTCCGTCCCCGTGGCAGAACATCTCTACGTGAGGTTCAGCACCACTACGGACGAATCCTTGCCCTGACCAGCGCCGTCGAGTGGACTTCGGGCGAGGATGCCTCAATCCAGATTGCGCAAGCCATCAGGGCCGAAGCGAGCGCGCTGTGCGGCGCCTATTTCGGGCGTTGCGAGCATATCCTCGATGTCTGGCGCGGCTGCATAGATCGAGAGGGAAGCCCGTCCCGCTGGCACACGGGAATCCCATGGAGCCCTAGGCGCTCGCCCGTTCCCGGGAACCGCCCCGCGCCGCCCCGTCACTCCCTGCCGTTGCAGACCCCCCTGGCAGTGACGCTGTTCTGGGTTACGCGTTGCCTGGAACCGCTGGCCAAGATTTGCGTGGAGAATAAATACCAGATTCGGTTATCACCGATATGACTCGGACGAATCCTCAAAACGGCTCTCGAACAGAATCTTCAGCGGCCACCGTCGCGTCAGGGGTTATGCCCCGTAGCCAAGGGCGGAGGTCTTCCGCCCGAGGTTATGTGCGACGCGTCTCGGCCGTAGTCCTCCTTCTGTTCTAGACGGGATTCAGCTCAGCGGCCCACCCTGGTCTTCTGCTGCGAGGGAGGAACTTCCCCAGGAGATCCCCGTGGCCCGTCCGCCGACTCACGTCAGGGAAGACTCGGGACGCGCCGAATTAACCGTTTCTCATTGGGCGAACAAGTGCGGGAAGTACTGCCTCTCGCGCTGCAACACCTTCCCCTCCGTCCTCGCGTTCCTGTACGCCTCGAGCGGTTCTTGGTTCAGCGTCTCGAAGGTTGGGCCCCACTTGTATATCGCGAGAAAGCGCCTCGCTTCCTCCACTTCCCCCAGAATGTACAATGTGGCCGCGAGGGCCTCAACCGAGCTGAGCATCCCTGCCTTCGCGTAATTCGTTGGGTTGGCTGCGAGAAGGACAGGCAGCATCCTGTGCTTGCCTCCGACCTTTCTGAAGAATGTCTCCTGCGCGAGGTTCCAGGAGCAGTCCACCACCAAGATTCCCTTCGCGCCTTTGTCGGGCGGCGAGAGGACCCGGTGCGCGTAGGGATTCAGGACCAACACGCTGTCCGAGGCGTGGAACTTCCTGCTCACAGCCCTTGCCAGCTCCATATGTATCATCTTCCGGGCTGTACACTTAGCAGGGTCGTCTTGGCCCATTTCCAATGCGTAGATGTTCAACTGTTTTCTGTACGGGCAGGAATTTACCTAATATTAATTGTCAATCTACGGCTGGTTTGAAGTATCAGGTATCGAAATTGTTCCGCCGCCGTCGAAGTATCCAGCTACTTGCCTCCACGATTCGTATCTCGGCACATTAGAGCAGACTCTTGAGGCGCTTAAGGGACAATGGTTAATACCTCAAACCCACAAGCAGAATGCGAGAGGTGGTACAGGGCAATGCCCATGGCATTTCGTTCTTATCAATGCTGACCTAGGCGCTGAGGAGGACCTGCTGAAGAAACTGAGGGGCATCACAAACGTCAAGGACGTCTACGTGGTCTACGGCGTCTATGACATTGTGGCCAGGGTAGAGGCAGATACGATGGAGAAGGTCAAGGAGACGATAACCTGGAACATCCGACGCCTCGACAAGGTGAGAAGCACGCTCACGATGATAGTAGTCGAAGCATAGCCTCGAACCTCGTCCCAAGTTAAAATAATCGCACCGCTCGTCGACCCCGATGATATGCTTCGTTGGCCTCGACGACACAGACTCCAGCAGAGGCTACTGCACAACGTATCTGGCCTACAGAATCGCAAGCGACCTCAGCAGCGACCTTAGGGTGTTACCCTACCCGAGGTTGGTAAGGCTCAACCCGAACATTCCTTTCAAGACGAGGGGCAATGCCGCTGTCTGCCTACTTGTTGAAACGAACGACCCTGAACGCGCCTTCGAACGAATTTGTTCGACCGCAACGAAGTTCTCCGATGCCGAGGGCGGAGCTAACTCAGGCCTGGTCTTCTTTGAGGGCAAAGAACTCATCCCGAGACTGGAGCCTGTCTATCTCGACGCGCTCTATGGGGTCGTCAACGTTCACCGGGTCACCAGTCTGCTCCGGGAATGCGGGGTGAGATTCTGGACGCAGGGCAACGGGATGGGCTTGATTGGCGCGACCTGCTCCCTCGCTTTTGACGAGCGTTTTGATCACACCTACGAGTTGATCTCGTACAGGCGGAATGAGAATTGGGGAAGGCCCAGGGTCATCGACGCTTCTTCCATACGGGAAATGGACAGGCGCACCTTCCCCCATACCTTCAACAACTATGACTATCAGAAGAGGAGGATCTTGATTGCACCTCACGGTCCCGACCCCGTCTTCGCCGGGATCAGGGGCGACTCCCCCCGCGTGGTCAGCACAGCCTTTGGGATGATTGCCCACGAGGAGGAACTCGACGGGCATATGATTTACCTCTCGAACCAGCACACCGATGCTCACCTAGCAAAAGAGCAGAACTGGAAGGTCTTTACCTCAGGATGGGTCACCGGGAAGGTGGACGGTATTGAGGTCGGCCCAGGGGGGCACGTCTACGTTTCACTTCATTCGGGGCGGGAGCGACACCTGTGCGCAGTCTATGAGCCAACTGGGGACCTGCGGAGGATGGCGAAGGCCCTTCAGAAGGGGGACATGATCAAGGCCTACGGTGGTGTCAGGAAACCTACCGCCGTGCATCGCAAGGTTCTGAATGTTGAAAGAATCGACGTGCTCAGCTTGGCCCGTGGAGCGGCCGGGCGTTGCCTGGTTCCCGGTTCCTTCGTCGCCTCTCCGAGGGCGAACAGGCATCTCACCAAACCGCTGATTCGCTACGGAAGGGAGGCCTCTGGACAGAAGTTCGAGGAGGTGGAGGGATGGTTGAACAACGAGGTCATACCGACGCGAGCGCTCGCCCGAAGTCGCTGACCAAGTCCTCTTTGTCCTCCACACCGACAGACAGCCGGATTAGCGTCTCGGGGATGCCGGTCTTCGCCCGCTGAGCCGGAGTCAGCTGATGGTGACTCAAGACCGCGGGCTGCGATACTAGCGTCTCCACGCTTCCAAGACTCGGGGCCAGAAATGCGACCTTCAATCTTTCTGTAAGTTTCATCGCATCCTTGAGGCTCCCTTTTAGCTCGAAGCTCATCATACCCCCGAAACCGCTCATCTGCCTCTTGGCGAGGGAGTGCTGGGGATGCGTCTTCAGGCCTGGATAGTTCACTCTCCTCACCTTCCGATGCCTCGAAAGGAACTCCGCGAGAGCCTGCGCGTTCTCGTTTGTGGCCCTGACCCTGAGGGCCATCGTCTTCATTCCTCTCAGCACCAGCCATGCGGCGTGGGGGTCGAGCGTTCCGCCCAGGGTCCTGCGCACGAGCTTGATTTTCGCTACGCTTTCCTTGCTCCCCGCGGCGGCGCCAGCGATGACGTCGGCATGACCGTTCAGATA
>JAJTZC010000064.1:0-3755 GCA_032906705.1 Nitrososphaerales archaeon | reverse complement strand
TGTCTGCTCGAACGACTTAAAGCGCTGAGGATGACATGAGGCGCCATGAAGAAAACAGCAGCATTAGCTGCCATGTACTTTGCAATCCTACTAACATTCTCTCCCATTGCAATCGCAGTAAGTTCAAATCAAGCTAGTACGTCCCCCAGCTCAGACTGGAACTACATCCCCCTGAGCATCGGTTACGTCGTCAACTCGACCGGGACATCTCCAGACGGGCTCCCATTGTGTAAGAACTCCAGACTCGGCAACATCGTCTGCTACTCTCCCGCGTTCGTCAAGAAGGCGTACAACTTCCCCCCAACGTCTACACTTAACGGAGCAGGGCAGACCATAGTAATCGTGGACGCATTCGGAAGTCCCACAATTGCGAGCGACCTTAGCCTGTTCGACGCGGTATTCCGCCTGCCTGCGCCGGCATCCTTCACTATCTTCTGCGGCAACAGCCCAACACCATTCGACTCCTCCACCTGTCCAATGAAGCCTCTTTTCACCATTAACGATAAGCACGACGTGCAAGGCTGGGCAATCGAGACGAGCCTCGACGTCGAGTACGCTCACGCAATGGCTCCCGGAGCCAACATCGTTCTTGACGTCGCAGCGACATCCTCCGGAAACGCCATAAACGACGCAGAGGCCGCGGCCATCGCGGCATTCCCTGGCGCAATATTCTCCCAGAGTTTCGGAATCCCTGAGATCTTCATCAAGTCATTCGCCAACAACGCCCAGGTGATGCAGGCGCAGGAGAACTACGCCGCGGGAGTCGCACTAGGCGACACCTTCTTTGCCTCAGCTGGAGACACCGGCGCGGACTTCGGCACGGGAGTGGTGATGGCCAACTTCCCCGGTTCCGACCTTCACAACACAGCGGTGACAGGCACCCAAGGAAATCCCTACAACGCGACGGGAACCCTCGTGGCATGCCCAACAAGCACACCGTTCTCATGCACCTCTGGCCTCTCCGCCTTCCACGGACCCTGCGTTCTTGGTCGCACCGCTCCTCCTAGCTGCGTACCAGACGGCTACCGCGGAGAACAGGTCTGGAACGAGCCAAGCTTCGGCGTGGCAACGGGCGGGGCTCCCAGCCTGCTCTTCGGAGTCCCATCCTACCAGAGCGGACTCGGCCTGAGTGCGAGAGGACCTGACGTCTCCTACAACGCCGCAATCGACGGCGGAGTCCTGGTCGTCTCCAGTATACTCGGCTTCCCCGCTCTCTTCATCGTTGGAGGAACCAGCGCCGGTTCACCGCAGTGGGCTGGAATCGCCGCCTTGGCGAACCAAGCTCGCGCGTTAGCTGGCAAGGGTCCGATAGGGGATCTCAACCCGGTCATATACTCCATCTTTCGCAGCGCTTCGTACGCCACTGACTTCCACGACATCACGGTTGGGAATGACCAGCTGTTCGGGACGAACCCCGGATATTCTGCCGGCGCAGGCTACGACCTCGCCTCGGGCATCGGATCGCCCAACGTCGCCAACCTAATCACAGACCTGACGGCTGCCCCATAATACGCAGCGGAAGACTGGGCGGCTCAGAACCCCCAGTCTCCCCCCTTTTCATGGCGTATACGCTCCGCGCTGAAAATGCGCACATTAGCTTCGGCGATCCCGTAATCCCTCTGCGCCCACATGAGGGACGCCCAAGCCTGCCCCTGCCTTCAAGACATCTCAAGCCTCTTTTGGGGATTTGGCGGTTGTTACATACCTCACCAGAACCCTGGATATTGAGACTCCTCGATCTGGCCCGCTCACAACGGCCGAAAGCAACGACATGAATCCTTGGTCCCTAACATGTTAATGTCTTGAGGTGAGGAAGCGGTGCGAAAAGGGGTAGTTCGAGGGTATGACCGGTAGCGAGCTTGTCGAGCAGTTGTCCAGCCTGCTCAAGGGAATAGGCGACTTGAACAAACTATTCGGCATCGAAGCAGAGGGGAGGAGGATGACCATCGAGTCGATCAAATCGTTGCGCTCCCTCGTGCAAGGAGAGGTCGCGCTGAGCGGGCAGAACGCGCGGCTGCTCGGAGAGTACCCCGAGGCTCACCTCGACGCCGATTCCAACCTCGTTCTCAAGGGCAAGGACGGAAAGAGCGCCGTCAGGACGCTGGAAACACTGAATGGGGAGAGTTTGCGACGGTGCTCCAGGACTGCACTCGGGCGCTGCAGAAACGCGTCATCCAGGAGATAGAAGCGATCATCGAATCGAAGAGGCCGCACCTGCAGGTGCGGACTTCGGTTGGTGGATCCCGGGTCCTTCTGTTCGACTGGCGCAGCTATCCCCTGGTCGTAAGGAACTCGGGCGCCGACTCGGGATGTGGTGCGAGACTTCAACGTAATTCATTGTGTTGAAAGAATCAGAGTCACGGCCCTCCGACCCATTCGGGTCTGGGCCTCACCTGCTTCTGCCTACTTCCCCTCAGTCACTTCGTGAATCTCGTCTGCGAGCAGACCGTGAGCTTCTTTGTGCACCATGTTAGGGGCTCTGCTGTCGGGAGCATTGACAAGGCAGAAGACAGATTCGGATTCTACGTCTACCCAGTATTTCAGAAATTGCACCCCGTGTTTCCCTTGGTGCTCAAGGTCTTTCCGATGAGCCTCGGCCACCGCTTTTGCTGAGACGCCTTTGATCTTCTTGTGCATATCCATGTACAATGGCATAGCCTTGATACCTTGTCTTTGCTATTTAGAGTTGGCGGGCCCGACGGGAGTCGCTGCGACAACGGAGCTGGAAGTGGGCTCGCAGAACGGGTTCATGCCTCGGCGGGTTGGAACCCATGGAACTCGGATGACCAGCGATTTGGCTTTGGGCCTGATTATCTCGCAGGTCCTGACAGAACTAGAGCCTAATCTACACGGAACGGTGACTTGAGACTGTTATATCTGAGAGATTACATGTTCAAGGAGTTGGTCGGGAGTCCTGTCCGACACATGAACTTCGATGCCTTGATCCTAATCAACCGGGAGGTTGTTTCGCTCACGGGAGAGAAGCACGAATACACCGAGGAGGACGAGAGGAGAATCAGGTCGTTGTTGATGGACGTCGAACAGCTCGGCGTTAGGGGCGAATACAGGGAAGAGATTCTTGCCAAGGTATCACTCTTAATCTTCAGAATCGCAAGCGGTCAGTACTTCCACGAAGGAAACAAGAGAACTGCATTGGTAGCGGGTTTGGCCTTTCTTCAGATGAACGGATACACTCTGGATATCAAGGATACAGACCTTGTTTCCGTAATAGACAGAGCTGGAATCTCTACCGCAACCTTAAATGACGTTCAAGCGGTCTTGAGAAGGCTGGTTAGGGATGTCTAGCAGAGAGCGCAAGCAGTGGGAGAAAACAATCAGGCAGATTGTTGAGTCAAACCGCGAATTCCTGATTTACATAGCATCAGAAAGACGAGTCTAGCGGGTCGAAGGAACGTGCCAATTCCATCTGAATACTCGCCATTGCCGCAAGTTTTTGCGGGCCCGACGGGAGTCGGAAGGTACAGGTGTCCAGAAACGAGGTCGAAACTTGGGCGACCGATGGGCCGGAAGGGGCCCAGACCCATTATGGGTTCGAACTTGCCCACTTCATGCTTTGCATCGCAGATCCTCTGCGGTCTCGGGGATTCGAAACCGGGCTACAAGCTTCGAGGGCTGATATGCTAAACCAGAAATTCCTCTCAAAGAGATATGGACGACGACCATCGATTTCGAAAATCAGCGGCTTGCTAGGTCGTTCCTTCGCGTCATTATCATACGCATCCCATACTTGGGGC
>JAJTZC010000063.1:0-4034 GCA_032906705.1 Nitrososphaerales archaeon | reverse complement strand
TACAAGGTGAGCTGGGAGCGCGTCAGCACGGGCGAGTTCGCCGGGGCCAGGTTCACCTTCACGCTCGAAGAGGCCTAACCCTCTCCTCACGACGTCCTGAGGATTATCTTCTCAGAGTTCAGGAGTCTGAGGCCCAGCCAAATCACAACGGCGAGGAATACTAGGTTCACCCCGATAGAGAGCGCGGCTTCGCCCGCGGTGGCAGCCCCGACCACGACATCCCTCAGCAGGAGGGTGTAGCCCAGGACAGGTATCGCCGCATACTGCGAGAGCTGGCTCGGAGGGAGGAAGGAGGACACGTAGAGGGGGATGAAGAGCACAAGGAAGATCGGGCTCAGGTACTGCTGCGCTTCCCGTACGTTCTTGGCGAAGGTCGAGACGCAGAAACCCACCGCTGAAAGAGACAAGGCTGCCATCGCCATGATCCCTAGGACCACAGGAAAGGCGCCGTAGCTGATGAGGGGCGAGCCCTGGGCTCCGCCGAATCTGATCTCGCTGATGCTGAAGAGCGTCCCCACCAGTCCGAGGACCGCGGTTATCATCGAGAGGGCGAAGGCCACGAGGTACTTACCAAGAAAGATGTCCGTCCTCGACGGGGGCAGCGTGAAGAGCGCCTCCAGGCTCCTGCGCTCCTTCTCGCCAGCTATGTCGTCGACCATGAAGTAGAAGCCGCCGAGGAAAGTGAAGTAGAGCAAGAAGCTCGGGAAGAGGCTGGCTGCAATCGAGGCTCCCTTGCCTATGACCTTCCCGACAGGGACCTGCAAGACACCTATCGGATTGAGGTCTGCCTGGGTCACTCCTTTCTGCTGCAGCCTGGTTGACGCGATGTGGTTCGAGACCGATGCTATGACTCCAGAGATCAGCGACGCTCCCAGCTGGGCCCTGTTGTTCGCCGGGTCGTAGTAGGCGGTGACGTTGCTCCGTCTTCCGCTATCCACGGCCGCGGAGAACCCAGTCGGGATCACCAGCCCGATGTCGTAGGTGCCACTTTGCACGGCGGAGGTTATGTTGCCTGACTGAGCAGTCGACATGGTCAACCCAGGAGTGCTGGCAAGCGCGACCTGGACGGCAGACGCCACGTCGCCTCCATCAGCGTTCACGAGAAGCACCGGCGAGGGGTTGGAGGTCGGGTTGCCAAAGTAGCCGATCACTCCGAAGAGGATTGGAAAAGATAGCAACGGGACCACCAGGGCAGTGATTATCGTCCTCCTGTCCCTCAGCATGTCGACGGTCTCCTTCTTGGCGACCAGCCTTATCGTCCTGATTCTAGACATTCGACTCCGCCCTCACCAAGTTGACAAAGACGTCCTCCAACCCCTTGGCCTTCGCCATCGACTCCAACTCCTCTACGGTGCCTGATGCCTTCACGGCACCCCGGTTGAGAATCGCGACTTGGTCGGAGAGGAGCTGGGCCTCGTACAGGTTGTTGCTAGTCAGCAAGACTGTTTTCCCCTCCCTGGCCACGTTCTTGATGTAGTCGCGGATGGCCCGGGTGGACATCACGTCCAGCCCGAGAGTCGGTTCGTCGAGCAGGAGGACCGGCGGGTCGTGGATGAGGGCGCGGGCCAGTGCAAGCTTCTGCCTCATTCCTTTGGAATACTTCCCCACCCTGTCGTCTATCCTCTCTTCCAAGTCGAACATCTTCAGGAGCTTCCCGATTCTCTTCGCAAGATCCAGCCCGTCCAGACCCTGCACCCCGCCGTAGAATGCGAGTGTCTCTCTTGCAGTCAGCCTGTCGTAGAGCCCGGTGTCTTCTGGAAGCACCCCGATGCTGCTCCTGACCCGCTGCGGTTCGGAGATGACGTCGAAACCGTTGACCACCGCCGTGCCCGCGGACGGTTTGATCAGGGTGGAGAGCATCCTCACGGTCGTCGTCTTCCCTGCCCCGTTCGGGCCTATGAGGCCGTAGACCGCCCCCTTTGGAATCTCGAGCGAGACCTTGTCGACCACAGTCTTGTCTGAGAACTCTTTCGTGAGCCCTCGGATTGAGATGGCGCTGTCCAACTACGGGACGCCGCTCGGGGCGCTCTTAGAAAGCTTCTGAAATGCGAAGGGCTTCAAACTTTAGAAGAGTCCTCGAGGCGCCGAAGCTGTTGAGCCGACCCTACAGGAAGAGTGCCTATGGGGACGCGATAGAGAGAGTTCGTTCCGCTCACCACGATACCATCAAGCCCGCCCGCGAAACCGTCGAGTGCCCAAAGTGCGGCACAAAGCAGGTGATTCCCGATACCCCTGGGATGCGACGTTGCATGAAGTGTGGCTACGAGTTCAGGCAGAGGCGCTGAAGGGCTAGCTCTTCCGCGTCATGGATTTCATCTTCCCGGTCTTTGAGTCACGCCAAGCGACGTAACTTGTGCCGCATGATATGCAAACGAACCTCTTCACAGCCATCTGGCTCCTGGTCGCCCTCCCGCCGACCCACTCGCTAGCTGGTTTCGCGTTGTTCTTGCCGCACTTGGGACATTCGGCCAAGAATCTTCAGTCTCACTTTTGAGAGAAATATTCCCTGAGGGGATCCCAGTATGACGATACCCAGCCCTTGGTATACATCGCGACCTGCTCTGCTGGGACCTTCGAGTGGACCATCGACAGCTCCGTTCTGGTCCCCTTGGCCTTGAATGTCAGCTTCAAGACTGACGGCGGGTAGCCGGCTGGCCACTCCGACGTCTTCCATTCCTGCACCATCTTCCTGCCCTTTGAAAGCTCAAGGATCTTGCCCGATATGTAGCCGTCCCACGCGGTGAACCGTCCGCCGACCTTCTGCGTGCACGTCGCAGCCGAGCCGGTGAACTCTCCGTGTTTCCTAGGGTCGATGAACGCGTCGTAGACCTGAGCTGGACTGGCCGACACAATCACCTTCTGCCTGATGACTCCGAATCGAAGTGGCATTCAGATGCTATGGAATACGCCGTCGGGACACCAAATTAAGGATGACCTCAAGCCTGCCTCAAGAAGCTAAGGGGCCGACAGAAACGCCCGGAGCTGGCGGTTGAACTCTACCGGGTTCTGTATGTGAGGGAAGTGGGCAGAGCCGGGGACACGAGCATACTCGCTCTTCGGTATCGCCTTCGCGAGCAGTTCCCCTATCTTCCTCAGCCAGAGAGGGCTCGACTCGCCGTTCAACACCAAGGCCCTACATGAAATCCGGCTCGCTTCCGCCTTCCTGAAAGCAGGGAACCTCGTCTTCAGCTCCCCTATGGTGCGACCGTTCTCGAGCATCATTTTCCTCTCTTCCTCGGCGAACCGGTTGAACGCGCCTCGACTGTCCTGGATGCCGTCCACCATCAACTCCGTAGCCTTGTCAGTCTGCCCCGCATCCAGCGCCTTCAGCGAGGGGTACAGCGAGGTGCTCTGGAACTTCCTGGCAGACAGAGCGACTGACGGGCTCCGCAGCAGAAGCCCGAGCATCTGTGCGGGACTCTTTTCGTTCACCACCAACATCGTAGAAATCGCTGGTTCCACCAAGGTAAGCGAACGCACGAGGTCTGGATGGTCCGCAGCCAAGAATGCAGAGATGAACCCACCGTACGAGTGTCCTACAAGGTTGGCAGGTGCCAATCCTAGCTTCTCGATGAGGCCCTTCAGGTCGGATGCGTTGTTTCCGACTGTGCTGTCAAGGAGGTCCCCGGTCCGTGTATTGGGGGCAGCGTAGCGCCTGCTGAATGTCACTGCCCTGAAGCTGTCCGCGAACTCCTTCACTTGCCTAGTCCAGGCGCGGTAGTCGGTCGGGATGCCGTGAACGAAAAGGAGGGGCTTCCCAGTACCCTTCTCCTCATAGTGCAGAGTCACGCCGTTGACTGCAGCTGTCGGCACGGGCTAGCTCTCGTGTCTACCCGCTATAGCTGTTGCTTCTCAGGTGCGCTTCTTCTTCCAGGCCTGGGCCCTCTTGCAGAAGTCATCCACTTCATCCATCGCCTTGGAGCAGTGCTTGTAGTGGTTGATGACTTCCCTGAGGGTCTCCTCTATGGGCGTGGGCGCACCCGGGCAGAGCGAATCGAGCTGGGCCCGAACCTCCATGAGCGGCTGCCACACGT
>JAJTZC010000062.1:0-4152 GCA_032906705.1 Nitrososphaerales archaeon | reverse complement strand
TCCCCGCCGAGCCGCCCAAAGGTTAAAGGCGCAAACTCGACTGGCCGACGAAGATTCTCGATGCCAGAGGGAGAGGAGAAGACGGAAGCGCCGCCGTTCCCCGCAGAACTCAAGGAGGGGAGAGCCCTGGTCACCGACAGCGCAAGGTACGGGGAGCTCGAAGAGTCCGGGTACGGAGCGCGGGAGGGAAAGGAGCTCTGGCTCCAGGATTACGAGGCGCTCTACCTCCTCTACGCGAAGAAACTCGAGCTTGCCTCAAAGGGTGGCGAGCAGGTCGGCTTCGAAGGGCTCGCGGAAGAAACGCAGAGGAAGGTGCGAGACTCGTGGACCAAGTTCATCATCTACCGTGACTTGAGGAGCAGGGGCTATGTCGTGAGGGAGGGGTTCGGGTTCGGGACAGACCTCAGGGTCTATGAGAGAGGGGACTATCCCAAGAAGCCAGCGAAGTATGTCGTCTTCGCGCTCGACGAGGGGATTGAGAGGCGGGTGGATGACCTCCAAAAGTCCGTGAGGGAGATGGCGAAGATGGGTAAGGAGGCGATCATCGCGGTCATCGAGAGAAGGGGCGAGGTCATCTACTATCGGGTCAGCCGGGCAAGGTTCTGACAGGCTTGAACTGGCCCGCGGTCCTGCGGATAATCCGTCCCATCAACTGCGGCATGATCGGGTTCGCCGTGATCGTGGGCGAGTTTGTCTCCAAACCGCCTGTCTTTCCCGTGCTCCAGACGCTCCTTGGCTTCTCGACGGGCTTCTTCGTCTGCGCCTACTCCATGGTGGTCAACGACGTGTACGACGTCGAAGTCGACGGGGTGAACCAGCCGGACAGGCCGATCCCCAGCGGTCAGCTCTCTGTCGACGGGGCTTGGAGGCTTTCGATTGTCTTGCTTGTAGCCGGGATGGCATGCTCATTGCTGAGCCTGAGCGTCGCTGCTGTTGTGATCGCCCTTCTGTACGCATTCCTGTCTTGGCTATACAGCGCGCGGGCTAAGAAAGCAGGCTTGGCGGGCAATCTCATCGTAGCATCCTCCCTCGCGATTCCTTTCATCTATGGAGGGGTCGTCTCAGGCGGGCTGGTCTTCAGCTCACTCCTCCTGATGATGGCGTTCACTTCGTTCTTTTCCGGAGTTGGCAGGGAGGTGGTCAAGGCGATGGCGGACATCGAAGGGGACGCAAAGCGGGGGGTCGCAAGTGTCGCCCGCAGCAGCGGCCTCAAGGTAGCGGGCTTCGTGGGGTCTGCCTTTTTCTTGCTGGCCGTGGTTACCAGCTGGATACCCTTGATCCTCGGAATCGCGAACCAGGTCTACAGCGTCGGCGTCTTGGTTCCGGACGCGATATTTGTCTACCTTGCGGTCTCGACAACCCGAGACCATGGTCAAGAGAACGCGCACAGAGTGAAGCAGAGGGCGCTTCTTGGGATGCTCGTCGGACTCTTCGTGTTCGTGGGCGGAGCTTTCTGAAATGCTGTCCGAGAAGTACAGGCCCAAGAGCCTCGAGGCGATGGTGGGAAACGAAGAAGCGAGGATTAAGCTGCGGGCCTGGCTGAAGAAATGGAGGAGCGGTTCGAAGGCCGCGCTCCTCGTCGGGCCGCCCGGGATCGGTAAGACCACGACGGTCCACCTCCTGGCCGAGGAGGGCGGATTCAACCTGGTGGAGCTCAACGCGAGCGACGCGAGAACCAGGGACAAGCTTTCGAAGAGGCTCGGAGAGATAATCTCGAGCACCAGCCTCATGGGAGAAAGGAGCCTGATCTTCCTGGACGAGGTCGACGGCCTGGCGGGTCGGGCCGACTACGGAGCGATTGATTTCATCAAAGACGCAGTGCGCAAGAGCGAGAACCCTGTCGTGATGGCGGCCAACGACCCGGACGCGGACGAGGTGAAGAAGCTTACAAGCGTGTCTTCGAAGATCGCCTTCGAGCCCCCGGCGGCTAGCGAAGTCCTCGTGTTTCTCAGGAAGGTCGCAGGGCAGGAAGGGCTTCGAGTCGCGGACGACCAGCTCTTCTCGATAGCGGAATCGTCAAAGGGAGACCTGAGGTACGCGCTGAACGCACTTCAGGGAGGGTCGGGGGGGAAGGACCAAGAGCTTACCGCGGCCCAGTCGCTGAACGCGTTCTTCGAGGCAGGGAACCAGCAGGACGCTGTGAAGGCCCTCCGGGCGTATCCGGGGCAGCCCAGGGACAAGCTGAGGGGCCTCTTCTCGAGTGTGATAACGGCCAAGCTCATGGAGGAGAAGAGGGCGAAAGCGCTCGAGGTTCTTTCCCGCGCCGACCTCATAATGGGCCGGATCTTAAGGGGGAACGCCTGGAGGATGCTGCGGTACCTCAACCCGATGCTCGCGACAGAGCTGCGCAGGACCATCGCCGGAGAGCGCGTGCACTACTCGGCCGAGGGCGTGCCCTGGATGCTTCAGTTGCGGATTTGGAATGATTCGCGGAAAATCAAGGAGATAAGCGGGCTGGCTGGCCGGAGGCTCGGGAACAGCATGAAGGGCTCCCTCGTGGCCGATTTCCCCTACCTGATGCGGCTCTGCTCGGGCAAGGAGTTCAGGGAGGAGTTCGCCAGGAGCCTGAACCTCGACGAGCCACTCCAGACGTTCTTGGTCAAGGAGTCGGCCAAGCACGGTCCTGCAAAAAGGCGCTAGTTGAACGACCGCTGCAGCGGGACGTCGGGAGCAGCCTTCCAATCAGACAAGAACCTGTTCAGCGCTGCGACCAACGGGCTCGCGTGGTCCACCCTGAATATTCTGATCCTGTTGAACCTCTTTTCCGTGAGCAGCCCCGACCTCGTCAGGAACTCCAAGTGGCGCGCTGCGGACGAATGGGACAGGCCTGACCTGCGCGTTATCTCCGATATGTTCAGCTCGCCGCTCTCCAGCATCACAGTCAGCACCTTCGTCCTCCCGTAGGAGGAGAAGAGCTTCTCAACCTCTAACATCGGCCATCATCCCCTTTTCCAGCTCGCCCATCAGCTCCTTGGCCGAGACAAGCGACAGGCCGATCAGCGTCGTCCTGCCCCTCATGCCCCTTCCCGAGAGCTGCGTCTCTATGATGCCTTTCCTCGAGAGCTCGTTGACGTCGTTCCAGACCTGGGTGTGGTGGTTTGCGGCCATGCCCAGGCTCTCGCAGAGTGCGCCGTAGCTCTTCTCGACCTCGCCTATGCTGACGTAGGTCGAATCGCCCCTCTTGAGCAGGTTCGACACGGCCATCAGTATGAGCCTCTGGTGCTTGGTCAGGTAGCTCAGCTCCTCCTTCCTGAACTGCGGAGGAAGCGAGGCCTTGGCCGAGCGGATGTGCTCGGGGAGGATGCGGGGCACCTCAGCCATGTCGGCCAGCTTGCCCCCCCTGTACACCAGGTCCAGGGCGTAGCGCGCGTCCCCGTAGACGCTGGCGATGCTTGCCGCGAGCTGCATGCAGCTGTCGCCCAGGGCGCCGGGGCTGAACGCCTCCTCGCTCCTCGACTCGATGATGTCGAAGAGCTGCTTCGCGGAGTAGGGGTCCAGAGATACCTGGTTCCACTGGACCGAGCTTAGCGTGCTGAGGTCTACCATCTTGAGGTAGTCCAGGGTCTTCGAGATCAGCAACGACGAGAAGACCTGGGCCCCCTGGGCAGTCTCCCTCAGGCGCGTGATCGTGTAAAGCGACGACGGGTCCGCGGAGATCAGGGAGTCGACCTCGTCGAAGGCGATTATCAGGTGCGTGTGGTTGCTCTTCAGCTGCTCGACCAGGGCGTGGAGAAGCTCCTCGAAGGAGTAGCCGCGCGAAGGATAGTTCTGGCCCAGGGAGTTGAGCGCCCTGACCAGGACTGCCTGGAGCGTCCTGTCGATCCTGCAGTTGACGTGGAGCATCTTTACCAGGTTGCCGTAGAGCGCGGCCTTCTTCTGGAGGGACTCGCCAAGCTTCTTGGCGAGCATCGTCTTGCCCGAGCCGACGGGCCCGGAGAGCATCACGTTCTGGCTCGCCTTGGAGGCGTTCTGCACCACGCTCTGGAAGTAGAGCTCGAGGGCCTTCAGCTGGTCGTCGCGGTGGGGCGTCTGGTGAGGGAGGTACTCTGGAAAGAGAATGCTCTCGTCTTTGAAGACGGAACGCGCAGACGCCAAGGGAATCTCCTGTTTTCGGCTTTTTGCTATATAACCGTGATTATTCATTACATAGAA
>JAJTZC010000061.1:0-4227 GCA_032906705.1 Nitrososphaerales archaeon | reverse complement strand
CAGGCGAGATGCCCTCCGCCGGCTCTTCAATCTGGAATGCACTCGGTTGGGGGTTATGCCCCGATCCCAGTTGGAGCCTCGTGCACACCGGCGGTTGTCCAAATAGCTCGTGGTTAACCTGGACGGCGTTTCGTCCCACCTGATGAGTATGGAAAGGATTAATCTTCGAGCACAACCTCAGCGACCGATTTGGCGATGAACAGAGGGCTCGGCAGCCTGAAACCGCCCGCCTATGCTTTGTCGGGCGCCGCAGTGATGGTGCTGGCCACGCTGACTTATGGCTACGAGGAAGGCTTCATGAATTTCGTCACGCCTGAGCGGGCGAATTACTTCGCGCAGGTAGCATACCTCTACCTCGCGGTCATGCTTGCAGGTGCGGGGGTCGTTGTCTTTGGGTTGAAGAGGCTCATTGACGTGAGAGTTGCCCAGATGGGTTCCCAAGGGTTCGCGCCGCTGGGCCCCAGCTGGATAGTTCCCTACGTCCTGACGCAGAAGAGGTTCAGACGCCAATTCATCTCGTCTACGGCGTTGTACGGTCTGTTCTACGCTTTCATCACGAGCATGATAGTCTACCAGCCGACTGTGGACTTCGCGCAGGCATATGGTGCCGTCCTTCCCTCAGCGCTGATCGGGCCGTGCTGCGGGCCGCTCCTCTATACGCCCATCGTGACCGTCTATGTCGTCAATCATCTTGGCCTCTTGATTATCCCACTCACTGCCATCCTGCTCGTTGCGGTCTCGGTATTGGTGGGAATCAACTTCGCTCTTGCCTCATTCGCCTTCGGAAACAGGGTGAGAGGGTCTGGCAGGAGCTGGGTCGGTGGATTGGGCGCGATAGTGGGTCTCTTCACGGGGTGTCCGACGTGCGCAGGGCTCTTCTTCGCGAACCTGATAGGGGGCACGGGGGCCGTATCATTCGCTTCCCTTCTTGCCTACTATCAACCGCTTTTCGTGGCTTTGAGCATACCTGTACTGATTGCGACCCCCTACCTGATCTCTCGCAGCCTCTTCAAAGTAATGAAAGATGGATGCGTGGTCTTGGACGCAAACAAGAGATCTCTGGCAAATCGCTGAGGGCCTGCAGTGGTGATGTGGCCTGGGTTCGCTCCTACCAGCGCTCATAGTGAACGAATTGGTCGAAGGGGCGCCTTCCTCTCCTCAGGGATGGCGATTTGACGTCCTGGGCGCCGTGGCCGATTGAGATGACCCCGACGGGATGGAAGTGCGCGGGAATCCCAAGAAGAGCGCGCATTCGTCGTGGATCCGTCACGCCTGAAAATGTGGCCGCCAGGCCAACGTCGACTGCAGCAAGCAGTATGATCATGCAGCCGGCGCCTATGTCGAAGAACCAGTATGGGGTAGGCCACTCGATCTCCTTCCCTTTCTGGAGTTTGTCGGTCTCGTTGTACCTGTCGTGGTAGACCTTCTCGCTCACGCACGCCACCACGTCCACTGGGGCCTCCGAGATCCACCTGTGGAAGCCCGCGGTTGCGTACCCTTTTTCTCCCTGCAGCCTGGCAATCTGCTTCTTCTTTGTTGACTTGGTAACGACGACGAAGGCGCTGCCTTGGCTGAAACCCGCGCTTGGCGCGTGCTGGGCCAGCCCTAGGATTCGGTTCACTGTATCGATTTGGACAGGGTCTGTCGTGAAATGCCGGACCATCCGCCGCTTCAGCACTGTCTTCCTGAAATCCAATCTCTGTTTGAGCCGACCCAGGGCCTACTTATTGCTGCGCGAGGCTCAGTCGACCACGTTGATTCCGATGGCGGCGTAGCCCGTCGCACCGTTGGGGAAGGTACCTGTCACCGCTGAGGTCTGCGTCTGTCCCGACGCGTCGGTGGCGCGGGCGTAGACGATGAGGCCTCCAGTAGCAGAAGGCGTCCATTCGTAGGCCCAGAGCGCCCAGGTGAGGTTCGAAAGCGCTTTCTTCAGTTGAGCCAGCTGCCAGGTCTTTCCTTGGTCGAAGCTCAGCTCGACCTTCGAGATTCCCCTGTCGCCTGCGAAGGCGTATCCGGCAAGAACTACGGAACCCCCGTTTTTCGAGAGGCTCACCTGGCCCCCAGGTCCCGGAATCACAATGAAGGAAACCGTGTTTATGGAGGCGCCGTTTGTCCATCCCCTAGTCTGCCAGTAGCCATGGTATTCGGAGTCGAGCAACGAAATCTGCTTGACCCATTTTGCGCTCATCATGCCATACAGGCCTGGTATCAGTCCCCTCAGAGGGTAGCCGTGCCTCACGGGGAGCGGCTGGCCGTTCATGCTGTAGGCCAACAGGCTGTCGGGCATCAGCGCTTTCGAGAGTGGTATGCCCACACTGTAGCCGTCGACCGAGTAGAAGACGATGTACTTGGCACCAGACCAGGGTCCTCCTGCATCCTGTAGCAGGTCGGAAATTCTGACGCCCGTCCACTTTGCGTTGCTTATCAGGTCGCCGTTGATCTGATTGCTGACGCACTCGAGCGTTGTGTACTGGACGGCCTGCGGGAGGGCCTGTATTTCCTGCAGGGTGTAGGTCTTCGGACTTCCGACGAGCCCGCTCACAGTCAGAGACCAGCCGGAGAGGTCCACAGCCGGGTCGATTATGTCGATAGCCACCCTGTAGAAGCTGTCGTTCGGGGTCTGCTCTGATTCGACAAGGGTACTGAGCCTCGGGTCGCTGAAGATTGCAGGCGCATCCTGAAGGTCGATGGGCTGACTGCCTCCTGTAACCTGAATCGGGGCAGAGAACAATGAACCCAGACCGCCTATGCTCATGATTCCAGCGATGGCAGCCAGGAGCCCGACCGCGCTCTTTTCGAGGAACCCTCTCCGGGAGGCATCCGCCCCCTTTGTCCCTGCAATCGCTGGCAACCATTGGTATCGCGGGGATAACACGAGCGCAAAAACGCCCTGCACGAGCAGGAGCGTCAGTGGGTACGCCCAGAACGCAGAAGGCGAGGCGAAGGCTGACCCGCTCCCGAAGAAGGAGTCACCGCTGAGCGGCAGGACGACCAAGCCGAAGAGGACCCACGAGACGAAGCCGAGAGTGAGGAGGCCCTCGAAGCTGCCGAGCCGGCGTCCTGCAAGCCTTCCCGATAGAAACCTGTCAAACAGGATGGTCAGCAGGCCGTACACGCCCGCCGCGATCAGGGTTGCCACGCCGAGGCCGAGCTGGCCCGCAAGCTCCCCTAACCCCTGGACAGCCGGCTCCTCGATCGAAGCAGGTACGATCCTCAGGAAGACTGCTAGCGCGGACTCTGGTGGGTAAGCGGCCAGCCCCCCGAGCCTCAAGAGGAAATTGAACGCCAGGGCGACCAGGCCCGAGACGAAACCTGCGAGGAACAAGGAGGTCGTCTTCCGCGGAGCCATCTGAGTCTGTGACATTGGTCGTCGGATTTAAGAAATTCCGAGGAAAGCGTCTGCTTCGGGGCTAGGCAGTCCCGAATGTAAGGCCGAGCTGCCGAAGCCACTTCCTGTAAGCGACGGCGATCCTGTCGGAGCGGAGGTGGAGTTCGGCCTGGAGGTCGAGCGGGAGGCGCTCCGGCCTTTGGGACTCCACTACTGGGATGTCCTGCCCGGTTATCTTGTCCTGGTAGGCCCGCAACTCAGACTCGGGCACGTCCTTCGCATAGTCCAAGGCTATGCACATCCAGCCGACAGAGTTCGTCTCGTCGACCGGCGTGACGTTCAGTTGTATCGCGAAGTTACCTTCGTCCGTGGTCTTGTTGAAGTACGCTGTGAAGGGGCGCAGGACCCTGTAGGTGTAGTTGACGGTCTTCCCCTTGCCTGTCCCGTCAGGGTCGGGCTGCCAGACTATCACGTTGCGCGCTTCTATCCCCACGGCACTTGTCTCGACCTCGTAATCCTGTATCTCCGTGTGCGCCTCGTCGCCCAGCAGCCCGCCGTGGACGAACGGGAAGTGGGCCACGTCGAGGAAGTTCTCTACGGCCCTCGTCGCGCTGGCTTTGTAGTAGTAGGGACCGCAGAATATCTTCCGAAATGATGGGTCGTCCCACTCACCAAGGGCGGGGACGTCGTTCGAAGGCTCACCTATGCACGCCCAGATGTGCCCGTACTTCTCAGTAGTCCGGTAGGTCTTCACACGGGCAGTGGTGGGCGGCTTCTGTTCAGGGTGGGCTGGGAACAGGACGCATTGTCCGTTCTTGTCGTAGGTCCAGCCGTGGTAGGCGCATGTGAGCCTGTCTCCGTTGACCCGACCCAGCGAGAGCCTCGTACCCCTGTGTGCG
>JAJTZC010000060.1:1508-4229 GCA_032906705.1 Nitrososphaerales archaeon | reverse complement strand
TATGGCCTCCCTCAGCGTGTCCGCGCCCCTGCTGAACCAGTCCCTCTCCCTGTCTGAGAGCTTCAGTTCGTAAACGTTCTCAATTCCTTCGCACCCTAGCTTTACTGGCACGCCGATGCACAGTCCGCTGAGGCCGTACTCGCCATCGAGGTAAGCCGAGGCGGCAAGGACCTCCTTCTTGTCCATCGCGATCGCTTCGGCCATCCTGGCGACGGACCTTCCAGGCGCAAAGATCGTCGCCCCCTTCTTCGAAATGACATCTGCCGCGACCTTGCGGGTGTCCTCTATCGCCTGAAGAACCTCGTCCTCCGAGAGAAGGTCGGTGAGCGGGACGCCGCTGATGTACGTGTGGCTTGCAATCGGGATCATGTTCTCGCCGTGCTCTCCCATGACTATGGAGGTGATCGATGACCGCGAGACTTTCAGTTTCTTCGCAAGCACGTACTTGAACCTGGAGTTGTCAAGGACGCCGCCCTGACCGACGACCCGCTGCCTCGGGAACCCGGTCGCCTTCAGGGCGACATATGTCATTACGTCCATCGGGTTCGTTACCATGATGATGTTCGAGTCGGGGGCCTGCTTCGCGACCTCCTTCGCCACGGACGCTATGATCCCCGAGTTCTTCGAGAGCAGGTCCATCCGCGTCATACCAGGCTTTCGGGCCAGCCCGGCCGTGATGATCACAAGTTCCGAGCCCCTCAGGGTCGAGTAATCCGTGGAGCCCGAGACCTCGACGTCGACGCCCGCGTCGGACAGCCGGTGGCTGATGTCGAGCGCCTCTCCCTCGGCGAGGCCGGGGATTATGTCAATCAAGGCTATGTCGTCCAGTCTGGCCGAGGCAATCTCGAGCGCTGCCTGAGCCCCCACCTTGCCAGCGCCGACGATTCCTATCATGGTAGTCTAAGGGCCCTCTATCGCGATTATAAACTGGTTTCTTCATTTGGCTCTTCTGACCGTGAGGGAGGATGGCTGATCTGCCGCCTTGTGACCAACTATCCTTGGAGCCCTGTTCGTCGGATGCAGCCACGGCGTAGCCTTCTATTCGCGACATGAGTTTGGGCGAACTGCATTGTCATTCGGACGGAAAAAGAGAGGAGGGGAGGTCACGTCTAGCAGCGTCCCCCGACCTAGATTTGAACCTGGGTTTAGACAACCACATATTCTCTGACGGAATGACTCGGCAGTTGCGAACGAAAGCCCTTAAGTACGACCAGGGCTTGGTATGACTATGAATAAGTCATCCCACGTGCGAGTCAAACGCAAGGGGCAGGTGACGATACCTTCAGAGCTCAGAACCAAGCTTGGAATCGAGGAGGGAGCTCTCCTTGAAGTTGAAGAACAGAGGGGAGTAATAGTGTTGAGACCCTCTCCTCCATTGAAGGGTGGGGAGGTAGTGGGCGAAGAGACTCACAAGCAAGTCATTCGTGAACTTGATCAATTGAGGAGAGACTGGCGTTGACAGCCGTGGCTGACACGCGCCTGCTACTTACCTTGGAGTTCCCGCCCAGCGAAGAAACAAGGAACAAGATTGAAGACTTGACCAGGAGAGAGATCGCGAGACACCTCTTCGCACCGTCTATCATTTTGACCGAGTTCATCAAGATTGCAGGTCCTAGGATGAGCGAAGACGCCGCAAAAGTCAGAATACGCCTGCTGAAGGATATGGGAATGCGAACGGTAGCCTTGGGTGAGGAGGAGGCCTTGATCGCCGGAAGTCTCCTGCTTTCGCATCAAAACGTGCCAATCGCAGACGCGTTGGTCGCTTCGTTCGTCAAATCGGGTCTAGCTGAATACGTCGTTACCGACGATCCTCACTACAAGACCCTGGGGATTCGTACAAATTGGTTTTAGATCATTTGACGTGTATGGGATTCGCATGGATAGTAACGCAGGACGGAAGGAATTCGAATCCTTGATTCTGATCTCTGGGTGGACGGAAGGTGAGAATCGTCAGAGGAGCGTCGAGGTAACGGCGGGCTTCCGTTCTGTCTCATGTGCTTTCGTCGCCTATCTTTCGTGCCACCGGACTTCTGTTCAGGGCTGAACCGTGTTTGTGCTGGCCGACCAGCCAATCGGCGTCACAGCGCTTGTCGAACTCTGTCAGGACCGACGCGCAGGCTTCGGCCAGCAGCCTGATGTAGCGTCTTGGGTCGTAGGCTGCCGCCTCTTCGAGGAAATCAACCGGGACCGCCCTCTTCGAACCGCTCGACTGGTAGTCTCTGATCACGTACCTTATGCCCTCGCCAGCGTGAAGCTCTACGCCCTCGCCCGCCAACTGTTTCGCGACAGTCGACTGGAGCGTCCTGTTGATGTACTCCTCCGGCTTCTTTGAGAGGTTCGTGGTGAAAGCCATCTCCTCCACGGGTACTATTCTTTCCTCAATCGCCTTCGCGTACTTCAGGAAGACCCCGACACATTCGGGAACTTTCTCCTTCGCCTCCGCGACTGTGTCGGCTTCCGCCAGTACGCGGATAACCTCCATCTGGCACTGCTTGAAGAAGAGAGGGGTATCGTGACGTCTCGCCTCTATCCCTCTCACCTTCAATTCCCCTCGTCTGTAGACGCCGAAGTAGCGGTTCTGGGCCGGGAGGCCGGGTGTCACCTTCGACGGCAGGAACGCAATCCACTTGTATATGCCCTCGAACGAGAGCGGGAAACCGGTCTCCGCCTCTATCTCAGCCTTCAGCCGCAGGTAGTCGTCCTCATCTGCCCCCGCCTTCT
>JAJTZC010000060.1:0-1498 GCA_032906705.1 Nitrososphaerales archaeon | reverse complement strand
GGCGTCGACCAACACCTTCCTGTCCCAAGCGCACACGGCTATGTGGGCGTCTATTCTGCCGAACTTGGCGTTGTTGAACCCAAGGTAGCCGAAGGTGGCCACCCCTATCCACTTGAGGGCTGCCTGGCGCTGGTCGTATCTATCGTAACTCGCGCCGGTGGCAGTCTCCTTGAGCTTCTTGTACATAAGACGCTTCTTCACTATGATCTTCATGGACAGAGGGACGATGCCTCGCCGCCGCTTGCAGACGTTCCAGCCGAGCTCCGGCACCCTGTTCTTCGAATCCGGGCAGCAGGGACATCTAACCGTCTCTGCAGAGATGTTCTTCTTCAGCATGATGCAAGGATATAGCGATGCGAAGTCCAACTCCGCGACCCCTTCGTAGAGCCCCATCTTGGGCTCGAAGATGAATCCACCCCTGTCAGCGACCAGCAGCTCCGCCCTGTCCTTGAAGTGCTCCACCAGCGTCGGCTTCCACGGGATGAGCAGGTTCATCTTGAATGCTTGATAGAATTGGAGACTTGAAAGCGCCTTGCCTATGCTGGCCCTGCTGGCCGTCTGGAGTGGCATTCGGCATATCCTGCTCAACTCGAGCAGGCCGTGGAAGCCGGCCTCGGAATAGGAGAACGAAGTCGATGTGTCGATGTGGACCCTGCCGTATAGTTTGATTGCCGAGGGTTTGTAGCGTATTTTACCGTAGCTGAAGAAAGACGTGCCCTTCTTCGTCGGAAGCCTCAGGACAGTGCCGTCCCTGTCGAGGCTCAGCTGTTCAGAGACCCCGTTGACTTCCGCCCGCTTGATCAGATAAGGGAAAAGGAACGTGTCCCCGTCCCTTGTGGTAACGAAGTCCGGGTCGAGAGCTTCGACCGTCCTGACCAGCTCGAGTATGTCGTCTGCTTCTGACGCGCCGTCGATGACCTGTTCGCCGTCTTCATTCTTCAGCCTGATTTCTTTGATTCGGTCCGTGTCCTTTGACATCTTCCCCTGCTTGTCTATCGCAACATCGATGTCTACCATTTTCAGGTTTGGAAGCCGATAGTTAGGGTTCATGACATTGTCGTGCAGTCTCCATTCGAGTCCGTAGCCGCCCTGCTCAACCTCGCAGTACGCCAGGGGGAATAGGTCCCGCTCGTAGAGGTAGTTCTGGTTGGGCGGGACGTCGGCGTTGTAGATCCGGAAAGCGCCGAAGGGGCCGAGCCGCTCCATCCGCCCTGCCAGCTGCTGGACACGCTTCGCGTCCTTGACCTTCGCCTCCACCACCTCGCTCGTCCCCAGGTCGGTGACCCTCTCGCGCCTCTGGACGACGCGGGTCCACGCCAACTCCTGCCCGATTATCTTGAGCGGGATGCCCAGGTCTGTCCTGTCGTCGGCCGCTATGTAGATGGAGGGTGACCAGCTGTCTGTCAGCCTGACGGCTTCGCCGTTCTCGTCCTTGAGCCAGACCACCATCTCCCCGGGCTTGCCGGGATAGAGGTCAAGTATCCAGCCCCTCATTCTT
>JAJTZC010000059.1:0-4248 GCA_032906705.1 Nitrososphaerales archaeon | reverse complement strand
CTATGACTCCTCGGAGCCAATCCAGTCAAATCGGGCGCAGCTGCCCTAGTCATCTGTTGATGACAGACTGGGTTGGGTCTCACGTTCCGTAAGGAGCACATCTGCAGACGGGTTTAGGTATCCACCAGTTACGAGAGGATTCCGGCACGTGGGTCGGTTCTCGCCTTCCTTGAGAAGGTGATTTCCCACCTACTGACACACAACCGAGGTGGTAACCCTCTATACCGTGCGCGCCCCAATGCAGGTCATTGATTCTCGCTGCCTTGGTTGCGTACTCTGTACGCGGCACTATCCTAGTGTCTTCGCACGGCAATGGAGCAACCTGTTGTGGATTCCTTATCGTTGCCATGTCCGTCCTGAGGTCGCCGCCTTGAATGCCTAGGTTGCACTCTTATCGGCTGTCTACGTCTGGGGCTAGCCCCATGCTGGGCTCTGCTCGGAGTCCAACACGCCAGACGACTTTCACCTTCGGGAGTCCTGACCTTGCGGTCGAGGACGCCCAGCCCTACCTACTGCTTGCGCAGTCATTCAGGCATTGCTCCTTACAGCGGGCCTTAGCAGCCTTTCAGCTACTAGGGCTTTCGTGACGCGCGTGGTCTCTCCATTCGCATCACACTCCTTTGTTTGTTTGCCCTGGGCCTGCCCGAGAGTTGGGGCTGGACCGTGACTCGCTGGTGCGTCGGGAACGGCTGAGGTGGGAAGCGGCCGGTGGCGTCTTTCTGCACACCTGCCAGAAGGTCGATGCTCGCCGCTGGGAGAGCGAAAATGGACGAGCAGAGGACCTCTGGTTTATCCCGGGCTATCTATCGCTCGAATCTTGATTGGATCTTGCGAACCCGAGAGCAGGGCGGAGCGACCGCCACCGCCTTTCTTCCCGCCGCCGTTCAGCCGGCGCCTGGGAGCAGTTTTACGTCCCTTTGACGGGCAAGTCGGGGAGACGGCTAAACGACAGCAGACTCCGATGAGAATGAGTTGGCAGAATCTTGGGATTTCCATAACACGAGAATGGTGTTGGCTTGATTCAGGTGGCTTGGTTGCGGCATGGTGATTCGAGCAGATGATTTGCTCATGATGTGATTCTGGCACATTCCTACTGGAATGGGTCTCTGCGATTCGGTGGGGGGGTTAGCTAATGTTTAGCACGGGTGAAGTCGACGGGAGTATTTAACGCGGGCAGGCAGAAGTTGTTCCCGCCCCGATTTCTATGACACTTGGCCCACACGCGCGCGAACAATGCGGGGTGGATGGCCCACCGGAAGTCGAGCCGTAACGAAAAAGCGTCTGAACCGAGTGGCAATGTGGACATCCAAGGAGGGTACACAGAGCCAAAGTGGACATCAGAGTCGAAAGTAGACATCCAGAGTGGAGGCGCCGGGCGAATGTGGACATCCAGAGCACGAAAAATCGGCATTGGACTTCCTCCAAATGTCCACTTTGGCACCCCTAGGAACCGGACATGTCCACTTTCGTGTCGTCCAGGCGTGCTTGCAGGTTGGCCGATGTCCAGCCTGCCTGGGCGACTAGGTTCCTTCCCGCCTCGGTGGCCCTGTAACCTTTCCCCTTCTTCTGCACCAGTCCCTTCTCTTCGAGCGAGTCCAGGTATCTCGTGACCTGCCTGCCGGTAACGCCGAGGCTTGACGCGAGAGCGGTTCTCCCGCCCCAGCCGGATTCGCAGATCTTGGCCAAAATCCAGAACTCGTTCTTCTGAAGAGCCGGCGTCTGTTCTGTTCGTGTCTTCGCCTTCTCGTTCTCCGTCCGCTGTTGCTCCGCTACCGGCCCCGCACTGCTGGGGACTCCATTTGGCCCGGGCTCAAGCGCCTTCTCTTGGACAATCAGCTTCTCCACCTCGCTCTCAGGCAGCCCAACTGGCTCGTACACCACCTCGAAGGCCTTCTGATCCTTGTCCTGAAGGATTGTGTAGATGTCGGTGACCTGGGCGCGGGAGGCGACCACGAACCTCACCTTCTCGTACTTCTTGACGTTCTTCTCGTAGTTCTTCCTGACCTGCTCGGGGTTCTTCGAGGGCGTAATTTCGACCTCGACGGGCATCCTGCTGCTCTCGTCCCAGTCGTCGGTGCTGGTGTAGGCGGACGGCCTGCCCTCCTTCCCCTTCGGATACATCTTCAGCGGCTTTGTGACCAGGATGTCAGGGAACTCGCCGAGCCGGTCTCCCCTGTCGAAGGCGCACCAGTAGCCCTTCTCCCAGTACTTCTCGAGGAGGGCCTTCATGACCCTGACGTGCAGGGGCCCGCCGACCCTGCCTGACTTGGCCCACGTCTTGCCGCCGAACTCGAAGAACTCCTTCTCGGCTGCGGGCGTGATCTTGTAGAAGGCCTCCCTCGCCCTCAGCCTCTCGTCGTCGGTCTCCGGCTCCTTCCACATCGCCTGCTTCGTCTGCGGGTCTACGCCGACGTAGAGCTGCCCCGCCCCCACCCTCTCCTCAACCCTTCCGCTGTCGGCCAAGCCGCTAAGACCGATCTGGAGAACCTGGGCGGTCCAGCGGCAGCTGTCCTCGAAGAGCCTGCTCATGTGGGAGAAGGAGATGTCGGTGCCTATGTGGTGCAGGTAGGCGAGCGGGACCCAGCTGAGCGGCCCGCCGAGGTAGCACTCACCCCTCTCCTTCTTCGCCTCCTCGGCGTCCTTCACGTAGATCAGCTCCCTGTCGCCGACTGCTCCGCCGTACCGCTTTTCCATCTCGACCTTCATGTAATCCAATGCCTCGCGGTATCCGCGGACGGGGTCTCGGAGCTTGGGGAAGACGACCCTGAACGGCGGCTCCACAGGCAGGCCTCCGACGGGCCTCTTCCTGACAATGGCAGCATAGTCCTCCAGGCCGGGGATGAGCTTCTCGACCGCCTCCGTCTTCTGCGGGTGGAGGAGCTTGGAGAGCTTTCTGGCGTCGTCGGGGCTGCCCCTGAAGGCCAGGATGGAGCCGACGTTGGCCTGTATCGAGCCCATCAGCTCCTCGGGGACCTCGGAGAGCGTCTGCACGGCCATCCAGAGATAGAGGCCGAACTTCCTCGACTGGGACAGGACCGTCCTGAGGATCCTCAGCTGGGTGATGTCCCTGAACTCGTCAGCGGCGAGGACCACCGGGGTGCGGGCAGCGGGCGGCAGCCCCGACCTCTCCAGCCTCTTGGCCCTCTTCAGGCTCGCGAAGTAGAGCTTCATGACGACCGCGCTGGCGAAGAGCTTCCTGAACTCTGCGGGGAGGCTGCTGGGCATCCTGAACATGGTCAGCTTGTCTGGCTCCATGAGCTTCTCCAAGTCGAAGGTCGACTTGCGCGAGCAGAAGGTCCTGAAGGTTATCGAGCTCGGGGGCAGGACGAAGTTGGAGATCCTGTTGATGACGGGCATGTATGCGTCCGCGTTGAGCTTGGATATCGCCTCCATGGTCTCGCGGATGATCTCGCTCTCCACGCCCCTCCTCTTGAGCAGGTCCTCGATCTCCCTGGCGCTCTTCTTTGTGAAGAGCAGCATGATGTTGTAGAGCTCCCAGAAGGTGGGGTCGTTCGTGAAGGTGTAGAGGTAGTAGAGGGCGCCCTTGAAGATCCACATCAGCCGGGGCGCGTTGGCCGCCTCGGTGTTGAAGACGTCGGAGAGGAGGACGGAGAACTCCTCCACCTGGATCTGGAGGACCTCCACCTTCTCGTCAGGCTCCAGGCCCTCCGGGAGGGAGAGCAGGTTGAAGCCGAATGTCACGTATTGGGGGTCGAGGACGACGACGCGGCCCAGCTCGGATTCCGGTATGGCGCGGAAGAGGTCAATCGAGGCGTCACCGGCGGGGTCGAAGAGGAAGAGGCTGGGCGGCACCGTCCCTTCCACCTTCTTGTTGAAGAGGAGGTCGAACATGTATAGTATGGAGTTGGTCTTTCCACTGCCCGTTCCCCCCACTATGAGCATGTGGAAGAGCATGTCGTTGCTGTCGAGGATTCTTGCCAAACGGGTTCGCTCACCGGACTTTTGGTGAGGGACTGCCCTTAACGGGCGGGGGACTCGGGCCCGACTTGTCGTGTGGTTGCTGGGACTTTAGCCCGGGGTTCCCTTCAAGCCCCACGATTCTGGGTATCTCCCTTAGGAAATAGGGCCTTGGGGAAGTTTCCATTACATCCAGCTCGCCGTACACAGACTCCAAAACACCCACGTACTCTCTCATGTCGCGCTCCGTCCGGGACGAAAGTATGAGCTCGGCCTTCCCGTTCGCGAAGACCATCTCGAAGCTCCTCAACGTCGGTGACGGCAGCAGGG
>JAJTZC010000058.1:0-4640 GCA_032906705.1 Nitrososphaerales archaeon | reverse complement strand
AGGGCCATCACCAAGATGACGGGGTTGACCTTCAGCTTGCCCACTGCGTGATGGCCTGTCGCACGCGTTAAATCGTTTGTGCGGGTCTGCGGCGCCTACTCGCACTTGCTGTAGCCGCAGTTTGTACACTCGTAGCAGCCGTTCTGGAAGATGAGTGAATTCTCGTGGCAGTCAGGGCAAGACGCACCCTGCGTCGACTTTGACGATGTAAGTGTGGGGCCAGCTTCCTTGACCACATGGTTCGTGGTGAGAAGCTCCAGCGCCTTGGCCACTGCGTCCGGTATCGACTGCAGCTGGGTGCCCTCGTCCCAGGAAACGTATTTCCCTTTGATTCCCTTCAGAGTCGAGATGGCGCTCTTTAGGTCTCCTCCGTGTTGTAGGTATAGGCTGATCAGCCTGCCGATTGCCTCGGCATCCGCCTTCTCGTCGCCGCCTGACTTGCCCAGCGTGACGAAGACTTCCTTGGGCACTCCGTCGACCAAGTTCGCCGTCAGGTAGAGCCCTCCCTGTGGCAGCTTGAGCTTGAGGGTCTTGCCCTCCATCAACCTCGGCCTCTCGAATGTCTGCTTGTGCTGCTCGTCTGTCTTCTTGACCACCTTCTCCGTCTCCAAGATTCCTTCTCTGCTGCCTTCCCTGTAGATTGTGATGCCCTTGCATCCCATCCTCCACGCGAGCATGTAGATCTGCTCCACCTCCTCGGGCGTGGTCTCCTCGGCAACGTTCACTGTGCTGGAGATTGCTGTGTCAATGTGCTTCTGAATAGTGGCCTGCATCTTGACCCTCATCTCAGGCTTGATCTGGTGAGCAGTGACGAAGTAGTTCGGCAGCTTCTCCTCGCTGGAGATCCTCGACACGTCCATGTACTGCTTGACGAGCGGGTGGAAGACCTTGAACTCGCCCTCGCTCAGCGACTTGCTCCTCCTCGTATAGGCGAGCGCGAAGACAGGCTCGACTCCGCTCGAACAGCCGGCCAGAATCGACCCAGATCCCACGGGCGGTATCGTAGTGATCGCAGCGTTCCTTATTCCCTGCGCTCTGATTTTCTCCTTCACCTTCGGGTCCAGCCGTTCGATGAAAGGCTGCGCCAGGTGCTTCTCCGCGTCGAAGGCCGGGAAGCTGCCCTTTTCCCGCGCCAGATCCGTAGAGTAGTCGTAGATCACGCTCTTGATTCTCTCGAAGAGGTGGTCGACGAACCCGATCGTGGAATCGTCGTCGTACTTGAGGCCGAGCTTGATCAGCATGTCTCCGAGCCCAGTGATGCCGACGCCTATCCTCCTACTCCAGAGCGACGCCTTCTTCTGCTGCGGTATGGGATGTCTCTCCGCGTTGTAGTCGAGCACGTTATCCAGGAATCGGACTGCAAACTGCGTTGCCCTCGTGAGCGAGTCCCAGTCTATGCTCGCCTTTTCGCCGAAAGGCTCCTTGACAAAGGCACTGAGGTTGACAGAGCCAAGGCAGCAGCAGCCGTAACTTTCCAGAGTCTGCTCGCTGCACGGGTTCACCCCCTGCACCTCCATGCCGTTGTATTCCGTCGTCGAGTCCCTCTTGATTGTGTCCCAGAACAGGACGCCCGGCTCGTCCGACTCCCAGGCTCCCCTAATCAGTTGTTTCCAGATTTCTCTGGCCCTCACCGTCTTGTTGAACTCGACCTTGTCGTTCTTGAAATGGAGGAGGAAATCTCTGTCAGTCTCCACGGCGCGCATGAAGTCGTCTGAGATCTTCACCGAGACGTTCGCGTAGTTGACCTTCTTCAGGTCCCGCTTGACGTTGATGAAGTCCAGGACGTCGGGGTGGTCCACCGACATGGTGATCATCAGGGCGCCCCTCCTTCCTGCCTGTCCGATGGTGCCTGTGGTCGTCGACAGGAGCTCCATGAAGGAGACCGAGCCTGAGCTGTAGATCGCCGCGTTGTTGACCGGGGCCCCCCTTGGCCGCAGCACGGAGATGTCCGTGCCCACCCCTCCCCCATAGCTGTACGTCCTTGCTGCCTCCTTGCACCAGTCGAATATCGCCTCTATCGAGTCCTCCTTGATCTTGAAGAAGTAACAGTTCAAGAGGGTCGACTTCCTAGGCTGTCCAGCCCCGAACAGGACCCTCCCTCCTGGGACGAAACGGAAGTCCTCCAGCAGCCAATAGAACTTGGTGGCCCATTCCTTCCTCTTTTCTTCGTCCTTCTCGGGCGAAGCGAGCTCCGTAGCCACCCTCCGCCACAGTTCGTCCGGCGTCTTCTCGGTCTGCCTGCCATTCACGTCCCGAAGGGCGTACTTTTCGTAGAACACCCTCGCACGCAGCTCATCTCCGCCGAAGGCGGCGAGCGTTTCAGAAGGAATCTTCACTTCCTTGGTCTTGCCTGCGGCATCCGCAGAGCCGTGTGGCTCTTCAACAATCGACGTCATAATTCAGCCTCGTACCTATCATCTTTCAGTGTATATTTCAATCTTGGCTAATCGGCAGTTGACAAGAACGGCGCGTTCACGCATCGACCGCGACGACATGAGACAGTCGCCTGTGAACTCTTTTTGACACGTTGATCGCGTATCCGTCTTATCAGACGGACGCTCAGAGCGCCGTCGAGTACTGGATTGTAGCCACGGACTTGCACTGCTTGCACCTCGTCGCCTTCTGGGGCAGCTTCGCACCGCAGTTTCTGCAGACCGATATGGTCCTGTCCACCTTGAAGTATGGAATCTTCGGCGTGGCGTTGAGGATAGTGTTGTAGATTCCACGAATGTCCTCGGCAGAGCCATCGAGAGTGACTGAGAGCCCGCCTTGAAGGCCGGCGGAGAGCTTTCCGACGTAGGCCATCTTCTCCTGGTTCTCGAGGTCCGCGAGCGTAAGCCGAGGCGATTGAGTGTAGCCGTTCCTCCCGAGCGCCTGGAGGTTCGCCTTGCCGTACTTCTCCCCGTCGAGGTTCGCCATCCTTGAAGCGCCGTCCAGGTCAAGCATGGCCGCTCCCAACCTTTCGCTCTTTGTCGACTTTTCATTCGCCACCTGTGCGGCAGTATCGACAATCTTCTCCGCAAGGGCGAACCTTGACCCCGTGGTCGGGTCCCTGATGAGGCTTGAAAGCGTCTCGTCGAGGCCGACCATGTTCATCACGAGGGGCATCGTCTCTGTCGTGACTGCGTCCGACCCCGAAGCCAAGCCTGGCAGGAGCCCCCTCTTCAGGGTCCTCTCTATCAGCCTCCTCCTGGTCACGAGTGCGTCTGCCGCGACTCCGATAAGCAGGGCGAGCTTCGCCCTGAAGTAGGTCTCGTCCTGGTTCGAGTCGTATGCCAGCCTGGGCATGTTCAGGCTCAGGTTGTGCAGCACGCTCACGTTGTCCGCCTGCATCTCCTGCGGCAGGATTCCGGAGTTGAGCCCAAGGAAGCTTCTCCTTTGGTCGGAGGAGAAGAATGCGATTCTACCGCCGTTGAAGATTATCGCGGCCGCGTCCTTCAGCGTCTTTGTGTCGTCGACCCTGTTTGGCTTGGCGAGGAGAAGCCTGACGTCAGGGCGGGGAGTCTCCTCCACGAAGTTTCTGTACGCCGAAAGAGCGGCGTCGAGCATCTTGTCCATGACATCCCTTCCCACGTCGTCATGGCGGTACGGGTTCAACTCGATGCTGACAGCAGGCCTCTCCCCTCCCGCGACGGGCGTGCCCAGAGTCTCGTAGAATCTCATCAGCAGCGCCTCCAACTCCCTCTTACCCTTCGATTTGCAGAGAGGCCCAAGGTACTGGAGAAAGTTCCTGAACGTTATCTCCTCGCTCACCTCCCTGCAGAGCATCGACGACATGTTCATGACGATATTGAGCGCTCTCTCCGCGTTCTCCGGGCTAGGAATCATCGACGCGTTGAGAATCCTGCCCCTCGGGTTCATGCCTGCGCTCCTCACGGAGAGGAGGTCGACGAAGACCGTGTCCGGTGTCAGCCCCCACGAACCTGCGTCGGTGATGTGTATGTCCCCGGAGAGGTGTGCGTCGGCGACGTCGCGCGGCAGCTGCTCAAGGAGGAGATACTCGGAGAAGACCTGCTTCCCGGTCTGGTGGATTAGCGTCTCAACGTTCCCTCCGTCGTCCCCGGCCTTGTTCAGCAGTTGCGTCACATCGTAGATGGGCATCCCGAGCCTGGTGAGCTTGTGCCTGTACTCCTCCAGGCTGTGTTCCACGAGCATTGCGTTCACTATCTCCCTGATCAGGGGCGCCGTGAGATACTGCGTCTGGAACTTGTAGAGCCTTGACTCGGTCTCGCTTGTGATTTTCTGAGCCAACTCTACGGGCATTCCAGCCTCCTTGACCAATGACTGGAGTATCTTGTTCGCGTTGAACTCCTCCATCGTCTGGTGCGAAGTCCTCACGTAGAGCTTCCCACTCTCTACAAGGGACTGCTCCTCGATCTGCCTGGTGAGGTTCAGCACGAGCCGCCCGAGATTCGTCACCGTATACTTCCTCTCCTGACGGTTCAGCTGTATCAGCAGCTGCTTGACGAGTTTCCTGAGGTGGTACGCGAACTTGCCCGACTCCTTTTTCGACTTGAAACCCGCCAGCGTCTTCAGCGCGCTGTAGGTCAGCGGTCCCTTGATGTTCAGTATGCGGAGTATCTCCAGCCTCTGCGGAGAAGCGATCACGCTGTAGATTGTCTTTACCCTTCTAGGAGCGG
>JAJTZC010000057.1:0-5000 GCA_032906705.1 Nitrososphaerales archaeon | reverse complement strand
CCTCAGCAGCGTCCTCGGTGTCCTTCAGAACCTGAACCTCAACGTTCTTGGGAGTTTCTCTTCGGTCACCCCCCACGCTGGCACTGGTGTATGGAGTGGCTTCGTGGAAGACTCGCGCCACACAGCATCGGAGCTGAAGGAGAAGATCTCATCCTCCCGGCACGTGCTCGACTCGACCGTTGTTGAGAGCAAAGAAGGATACCTGGTCGACTCGGTCCACTTCCCTCTATCCTGGAACACAGGTGACAGAGCAGTGATGATGAGGGGCGAGTACCTCGGAGGGATGTTCGACAAGGTGAGGGAGAAGTTCGGGACGGGCGGGGAGGCGATAGTCTACGAGGAGGGTTTTGACTACGGCAAGGAGACATTCGCCAACCATGCGTCCAGGCTGGGGGCGGGGTTCATGCGTTCGAACCTCCTGGACGTCCTGAAGATATACCAAGCCCTGGGATGGTTCAAGATAGAGGGCATAGACCAGAGCGAGCGTGACCGGACGGTCACGATACGCACAAGCGGGAGCTTCGAGTGCGAGGGCCAGAAGTCGGCCAAGCCTTACAGCCACTTCGTAAGGGGGCATCTGTGCGGAGCTCTGACCGTTATCCTCGGCGAGGAGATGGAGTGCGAAGAGGCGCAATGCACGGCCATGGGTGACCGGCATTGCGAGTTCGTGTTGAGGCCAAAAGGAGGCGTCAGCCGACGCGCTGAGCCGATGAGCGTACCCGTGCAGTGACGCAGTTCCAGATGACACCGAATTAGCACAACCAACCTACGGGTTCTGTTAACTCTTCGGCACTTAATGCTCTGCCAGGCTGAGCGACCCTGCATGAGAGGGGTGGGATTCGGACCCGTGAATGGCCATGAGCCGACAAGTTAACAGAACCAACCTACGTCAGGCTTTTATATCGGAAAACGCAGAGCGAGGTCGGAAAGCATGGCAGTAGTCAGCAGTATGACTCTCATCGAGGACATACTTCAGTTCATAGGCGCCTTCGTATCGCTCTCCATTGCCTACGTCTCGTTCAAGGGACTCAGGCAGACAGACAGCCCCTCGTTACTCAGGCTGGCTACCGCCTTCATGTTCCTAGGATTAGGATTCATGGTCGAGGCGCTCGTTGGGGCGAGCTATTATTTCCCGCAACTCGCGGCTCTCACCACCACCGTCGTGGTTGCGGGGCTGCTACTTGAGACGACAGGATACTTCTTCCTGGCCTTCTCTCACGCCATAGACGTGATGATATCGAAGCGGCTGGGTGCCGCCCTGATGGTCGTGCCGGTGATTAGCCTTACGGGGCCTCAGCTCTCGGACGTGCTCAGCATCCTCTCGTTCTACTTCGTGCTGTACGGGGTGGTTGAGACGCTCTTCGCATACGGACGCAACAAGAGGCCGGACACCCTGTTAATAGCGGGCGGTTTGGCATTGATAGGGGTGGGGACGTTCATCCAATGGTTATCATTGCTTTACTTCCAAGTTGAGGTTCTTTCACTTGTCCAAATTATAACAAAAGAGATAGGTCTAATGATATTGTTCATACCCGTGTTGAACTTCGCGACAAAGAGAGTGAGGATAGATGGCCCAGTATAGGACCCAGTTCAGGATAATCGCTGACGTGCTCAGCACCGCCAGAGACATGAATACGGAGGGTGGGGGCGTGGGCATAACGACCCTCCTCAGGAAGGGCAACATGTCTTACACAAGGATGACCAAGCTCCTCTCTGAGCTGGTGGGGTCGGGGCTGCTGACGGAGCTCAGTTCGGAGAAGATTTCAAAGTACCAGATCTCCGACAAGGGTCTCCAGTTCCTCGCCGGGTATTCCAATTTCTCGAACTTCGCCCAGTCCTTTGGTCTGAGGCTCTAGAGCGCGGAACGAAAGTGAGCAACCGACCCGGTACGTATCCGGCGAAGAACTACAAGTACGAGATTCTCGCGGTGAACGGGACAGCCTACTACACGGACGAGTTCAAGCAGGAGAACATGATGTTGAAGTTCGACGTAAAGGCCATCAGGTCCCCCACGGAGTCCTGGGAACCGAGCACGCTCGAAGTGATGATTCCGCTCCATCAGGTGATGCGGATTAACCATATCAAGCTGGCCTCACCCTAGGCCCGACTCAAGCTAGAACCCCCCTTCTGAAGCTTGACCTACCTGCCTGTAGGGCACACTTTCATCCGCCCCTCTCTCCGAGGCTTCGCGAAACTTCCTCTGGCATTATATTTCCGAACTGCTCTTGTTTCATCCGCATGTCTGCGCTGCATTATCTCTATGAGAACGAGGGCGGCGGCAGGGAGAGGTTCGTCTACCTCTGCGCCAGCTGCAACTGCGTCCTGCGTGTCGGACGCGAGCTCAGGCCCGCCGGCGACCTGGTTGACTCCCTGCAGGGGCGGTGCCCCGCCTGCGGTGGAAAACTGGACGGTGCGACCGAGTGCAGGCTCGTCGCGATTCCCGAGGACTGGGGTTCCATCGACCTGGCCCCGCCCAGGGCGGTTGCAGCGAGGCGGCCTTTCTTCCAGCCCGCGTCTTCCTTCGTCCACTTCTCTCTGGGCTTCACGCCCCTCGACGCGCTCCTCAGGCCTCTCGCTCCGGGAAAGCTCGTCACGCTCATGGGCCCAGCCGCCTCTGCCGTGAGCGAGCTCGCCGCCTTCAGGGCGCAGCTGCCCCTCGAGAGGGGAGGGCTCGACTCGACGGTGCTCTTCATCGACGGCGGGAACCGCTCCGACCCCTACCTCTTCGCCTCCTTCGCGAAGCAGCACGGCGTCAACCCGAACGAAGCGCTGAGGAGGATCACCAACTGCAGGGTCTTCACCATGTACCAGCTCGCGGACTTGGTTTCAGAGTACCTGGTCCCGGCGGTGGCTGACTACGCGGCCAAGCTTGTGGTGATATCGGACCTGCTCGGCACCTTCAACGAGCCCGAGCTCGACGAGAGGGAGGTCAGGAGGCTGCTGAGCGGTGTAGAGCAGGGGATTTCGGAGGTCAAGAAGAAAGCGTTGGTCATCGCGACGCTAGCCTCGCCGAGCAAATACGAAGAGCAGGTGACACCGTGGGCGGATACGCTGGTAAGCTTCTCGTCTGAAAAGGACCGGGTTCACGCAGAGCTCCCAAGGCACCCTACCAAGAAGCCATCATCTTCGAACTTCAGGATGGCCGACTTGGTGAGAATCCAAGAAACGAAGAGAGGCGAAGGAGCAAGCGTGCACCAAAACATCTATGGTGACGGGGTCCTCGAGGCGTTCCTGTCTGGGCCAGAGGAAAGTGCGAGCCAGGACTCTTGACGAGCAATGGGCAGGACCATACCGTCCTTCAGGATAGCGGAGGCCCAAGAGTTCAGCGAGTGGAAGGGCTTCAGGAAGGCGCTCCCGAAGAGGGAGAGGGCAGTCTTCGATGAGATGTTGAGCACGGCTAGGCTTTACACGTCGGCGTCGTCCGCAGCGGTCAGAACCTCGCGTTTCGAGGGAATGGCCATGGCCATCATCTTCCACCACTACAGGATGTTGACTAGGTGTGTCGGAAACCTCACTGCAGCCAGTGCAAAAACGACCCCAGACAAGGCATAAAGGAAGTTCAACGTCCAGAAACCCCGAATGGACTACAACATCCTGAGCCGCCAAGTCCTCGAAACTTCCCTAGGCGTAAGGCGAGGCGACAAGGTCTGGATCAACAGCTGGGACCACACCGTCGGGCTGGCGAACAACCTCTCATCCGAGTGCCGAAGGCGCGGTTGCGAGGCCACAGTCACTGTCCAGCAGGAATCAGAATGGGTTAGCTCTATTGTCGCGGGTCCGACGAGACTCCTTCGAGAATTGTCACCCCAGCAATCTGCCTTGCTGGGAGAGAGCGACCACTATGTCTTCACGCTTGGTCCGAAGCACCCGGTGAAATGGGCTAGCATTCCGGAAAGGCGGCGGAAGTTCGCGACGATTTGGTTCCTCGAACAAAACGAATTCGTCAAAGAGTGGAAGTCGATTGCAACGCGACGACGCGTAAAAATGATAGGAATAGAAGCTACGCTCGCCACAAAGGAGCGGGCTAGGGCGTTGGGAATAGACTATCGGATCTATCTCGAAACGGTGTTCGCGGGTTGCATCATTGACTCGCACGAGTTGGGACGACGAAGCAAAGAGCTCGCATCGATCCTCGGAGGGAGAGGGGTTGTTCGCCTCACGACACCAGGCGGGACGGATCTGCGATTCGACCTCGACAAGAGGCCGGTTGAGCGGTCGGATGGCTTGGTCACCGAAGAGGACGCGCGAAAGGGCCGGGTGGTGTTCCTTCCTGCAGGCGCAACGGGGACGACCGTGGATGAAGAAAGCGCGGAGGGAACAATCGTCTACGACAATCCGATTCGCATGTCGAATGGCACGATCGAGGAACTCACATTTCAGGTCAGGGATGGGAGAGTTACCAAATCCGCCGCGTCAAGAGGTCTGTCAGTATTCAAAGAATACCTTTCAGGCGAACAAGGTGACGGGGACCGCTTCGCCTTCTTCGGTTTCGGCCTTAACCCTCGGTTGAGGCTCGGCTGTACACAGGATGACAAGGTCCTAGGAGCGGTAGAGTTGAACTTCGGAGAAAACCAGACCAGAGGAGGGAACAACGAGGGGTCGCGCAACTTCTGGGGTACTGTCAACGGTGCTACCGTATCCGTCGAAGGCCGTGAGATAATGAGAAGAGGCAAGCTCCTGGTCTGATCCGCCACTCCGTTTCCACCCGAACACTTTCGCCTATCTCTCCTCTTGGACAGTTTCGCGTCACTCTCTGTCGTTAAATTTCTCGCGCCGGTTCGGGCTTGACACTGGGGAGTACCGGCCATGACACTATCTGACTCTGAAATCGTCGAGGAGATGGAGAGCTGGAGGCGCTTCGCCGACGCGCTGAGGGCCGAGGACAGGGAGCTCTTCAAGGAGATGATGAGGCTCTGCTACGAGTATGCGCCGGCCATGCAGGCGAAGGCGTCGCCCTTCCCCAGCGAGCCGCTCTTCATGAGCCTGCTGCTGATGCAGCA
>JAJTZC010000056.1:0-5402 GCA_032906705.1 Nitrososphaerales archaeon | reverse complement strand
ATCCAGTAGCTATCACAACCGGGATTCCAAGCCCGCGAATTCTTAACTACCGAGAAGGGTCATTCCTATTGGATGAGCCAACCAAGAAGTAAGAACGGTTCGGCTATGCTTGACGTCGTGAGAATTCCATGCTAGGGCGGATGAAAGTAGTCGGTTTCGTGCCCAGTAGGAATCCCGGCAAAGCGCGTTCCTTCTACGAGAAGGTGCTTGGGCTTCGCTTTGTCAGCGAGGATCAATTTGCATTCGTCTTCGATGCGAATGGTGTTCCCCTGCGCGTGGTGAACGTGGCGGCCGTACCGGACTTCGAACCCGCGCCCTTCACGATTCTTGGGTGGCAAGTGCCAGATATCAGGAAGGCGGTGACAACCCTACAGCGAAAGGGGGTGAATTTCGAGCGATACGAGGGAATGGCGCTGGACGACCTCGGCATCTGGACGTCGCCCAGCGGCGCGAAGGTGGCCTGGTTCAAGGACCCGGACGGCAACGTCCTGTCTGTCAGTGAGCAATAGCGTCCGCGTGAGGTACGGAAAGGCTGCCCGTCAGCCCGACACCTCAGACTGTTATTCCTGTCTCGATTCTGATGAACGAGCCGAAGAGGTACAACACCACCGTCACCCCGAACATTATCAGCAGTATCTCCACGAAATCTCTTGTGAAGGCCTTGCCGGCGACCACCGAACTGTAGTAGGTCGCCAAGGCCAGAATCACGACAGCGAGGGCTAAAGATGCGGAGAGGGCGTTCACCATCACCCTGGTCAGAAAGTATGGCGCCGCCAGTATTGCGGCGGTTATGAAGTAAGACACGCCAGTGTAGAAAGCGGAGAGGCGGGCAGAACCTTTGAACCCCTGCTTCGCCTGAGCGAAAGCGGCCGAGGCCATCGCCAGCGACGCCGCTCCGCCCGCGATTATCCCTGCAAGCCCAGCGATCTCCGTCACGTTGTAGATCCCCAGGGAGCCCGCGTGTATTCCCGTGATTTCGACCAGCGCATCGGCCAGGCCTAGCACCACGAAGGAGATGTAGCGAACCGAGGAGCTTTCCACACGATTGCTGAACTCACTCTCGTGCTGCTCCTCGTCCCTCAGCATCTCGTCGAAGTCTTCCTTGTCCCCGGCCGGAATCAGCGCCGCAACCGACTTGTACTCCTTGATGACACTCGACTCGTGCCTTTCGAGGTAGCGCACTGCGAAAGTTATCCCGAAGATCCTCTGGAGCAGCAACATCAGGTAGAGTTTCCCTTTGCTGAACTTGGCCTCCTCTTGAGGCAGGAACCTCTTCCAGAATTCATAATGCCGCTTCTCGGTCGCGGAGAGCTGGCCGAGGGCCTCGGCGAAGGACGTTTTCTTGCCGACCCTCCTCGAGAGTCTGTCGTAGAGCATGTAATCCGCATATTCGTCGGAGATGCCCATCCTTGCGACCCTCTTCAGGAGGGCTTCGTTCGGGTCCGCCAATACAGTCGACGGTCTGGCCCTTCGGCGTCTATATGAAGCCTGAGGGGGCCAATTCGTGCAAAGTCATGACTGAGATAAAATTGGCAAGAGCCATTTATACTCCGTTTCACGAGGCAAGACAGAATGACAGTAGCTTACTGTGTCAAGTGCAAAGCACAGCGAGAAATCAAGAACCCGCAGAAGATCACCATGAAGAACGGTAAGCCCGCAACGACCGGGACTTGCCCTGTATGCGGGACCAAGATGTTCAGGATTGGGGGCTAGAGCGGACCCACTCTGCTCGGACCTCCACGTCCTTTTTATCGAGACCAGCCAATTCATTCCATGAAGAAGGCAGGCTTCATGGGCAGCGCGTCCTTCGCTCTGTTGCCTCGGTCGCTCGTGCCTTGGGCGCCGGCTTTCTGAACTGATACAGCTAGGCCCAGCTCCGCTGACATGAACTTCGACGCCGCGTTGAGGGTCCGGTACTCGTCGAACTTCAGTTCCCTCAAGTACTTCCCTAACAGCTCCTCGCCGACCTCGTACTGCAGTTTGAAGACTCTGTCGGGGCTGATCTTCAGGGCCGCGAACTTCTTGAGCACGGCGCCCACGCTCTCCTTCTTCTCCCTCGATCTCGCCAGCGCGACGAAGTATTCTCTGGCCTGGTCCGAAGCCGCGTACACGTTGAGCTTGGACCTCGGCCCCTTGACCACCTTCAGGACGTTCCTTGCGTCCTCGATCACCCTGTCGATGACCGTTTCCGAGAGCTCTGCCGATTCGTCGAGTGGGAAATCCCTCAGCGAAGGCCAGTCGGCCTGGCTCGCCAGCCCCTTGCCGCCGAGCTCGTGGTTCAGCTGCTCGGCCATGAACGGGGCGATGGGAGCCATCATCCTGACCCAGGCGTTCAAGACGTCCACCAGGGTCTGCTTCCTGGGTTCCCCCACTCTTCGGATGTACCACCTGATGTCGTTCCACACTTCCAGGAAGGCGGTTGAGGATGCTCGGCGTATCTTCATCTCTTCCATTGCCGCTGTCGTCGCTTTGATCCTCCTGTTCATGGTGGAGAGCAGCCAGGCGTCGAGGACGCCCTTCTCCTTCTTGGCAGATGAGTTCAGGCTCTTCTTCACGAATGGGATTACCGACGCTATCCTTCCCTTCGCGTCCTCCGCGCTTCCCATCCGCCAGTCCGCGTCGTCCATGCCGTCGGCGGTCAAGCAGAGGGCCAGCCTGAGGGCGTCTGCGCCGTACTTCTCCAGGGCGGTCTTCCAGGGAGTCCAGTTCCCCTTGGTCTTGCTCATCTTCCTGCCCTCCTGCTGGATCATGCCGTTGACGCTGAAACCCTTCGGCCATTGCTTCTCAGGAAATAGGGCGGCGTGGTGGAAGGCGAAGAAGGTGAGATGGTTGGGTATCAGTTCCTTGCCGGAATTGCGCATGTCCACGGGGTACCAGTATGTGAACTCCGCCCGCATTTCTTTGAGCAGTTTCTCGGTGATCTTGGCGGCCTTGGCCACGTTCGCCGGACTCCCCTTCCCGAAGAAGACGTAGTCGCAGACCCCGAGCGTCAGGTTCTCCGGGGAGACCTTCTCCTGGTTCACGAATTTGCTTATGGTGTAGTATGCCATGTAGATGGTCGAGTCGCTCAGCGTCTCCACTATCCAGTCCTTGTCCCAGGGAAGCTTGGTCCCCATGCCGCTCCTCCTCGCGCACGGCCTGTCGTCGAGCCACTCGATGGTCGAGTTGTACCACTCCCGCGACTCGGGCGGGAAGACGTCCGCCTTCTGGATCAGCTCCCTCGTCTTCGCCTTCCAAGCCTGGTTCGAGTAGTTGAGGAACCACTGGTTCTCCAGGATTTTCACGTAGCACCTTGTGCCGCATCTGCAGACGACCTTCTCAGCGAGCTCGTACATGGTGGCCAACCTGCCCGTCCTCGCGAGCAGCTCGACCGCCTTCGTCTTGGCCTCGCGCACCTTCAGCCCCGAGAGCGGACCCGACCCTTCCTTCATCACGCCGCCGTGGAACTCTTCCTTGTACACTGATTGGGTGGCCTCTTCGAGCTTGGGGTCTGAGGAGTCCTGCACCCCGAACCTCTTCAGGGCGTCCTCCGCGGGGAGGCTCGAGTAGCCTTTCATCGCGATTATTGGGACTGGCTTCACCGAGTCGGCTATCTCCTTGACCTGCCTCCCGACCTGCGCCCTCCCGCTCTGTATGTCCCTCAGAGCCGTCAGGTCGTAGGGAGCGTCGGAGGGGACGCTGTAGACCACGCCTGTGGCCAGCTCGGTGTCGACGAAAGCGGCGGGCAAGATCGGCAGTGATTTGCCTGTCATCGGGGCCATCACGTACCTTCCCACCAGCTCGGAGCCCTTGAAAGAGCGCGTGGGCGTCACTTCGTGTTTCTGCTCGGCAAGCCTGGTCAGGGATGAGGAGCTTACCACCCAGAGCTCCCCGTCGACCCGAGCTTCCGAGTACTCGGCGTCGGGGTTGACCCAGACGTTGGTCGCACCGTAGATCGTCTCTGGCCTCAGCGTGGCCGCGACGAGTGCGAACTCGCCCAGGTGGAACTTTATCAGGTTGAACTCGTCGTGGGACACCCCCACTCCCTCCATCCTGTCGTGATCTCCGGTGGGGCTCTTGTCCTGCGGGCACCAGACGACCGGGTGGGTTCCTTGCACGACGTATCCCAGCTCGCGCAAGCGAAGGTACTGCCATTCTACGAACTTCTTGAAGGTGGGGTCCACGGTCCTGAACTCCCGCCTCCAGTCTATGGAGAAGCCCGTGTCCTTGATGACCTGCCGGCTCGCTTTCGTGTAATAGGACGCGAGGTATTCGGGGTCGACGAACTTGTCGACTTCCTTTTCCGGGACGCCGTCGACTTCGACGAAAGCGCGCCTCGCCTCCTTGTCACCGCGCTTCAGCCGCAGGCTCATTCCTCCGATTGTCTGGCCGGTCCAGTGCCAGGCCCACGGGAAGAGGACGTTGTAGCCGCGCATTCGCATGAAACGTGCGTAGACCTCCAATCTGGTGGCAGTGAAGGCTGTGCCCACGTGGAGGGGCCCGTTCATGTACGGGAACGGCACTGTGACGAAAGACTTCTTCCTGCCGGCGACGGGGTCGGACTCGAAGACGCGGCGCTCGTTCCATACCTTCAGCCAGTACTTCTCGTTGGCGGGCACTGCTTTCAGCTCCGTTGGGCGGCGATGATTTTCTCGGCGGACGCCGCTGCTTCAGCGACCTTGTCTACGAGCGGGCCGCCACCCTGGGCAAAGGAAGGAGAGCCGCCCCCTGACCCACCGAGGAGAGGCGCCAGGGCCTTGACAATCTGTCCTGCAGAGTAGCCCGCCTTCCGAGCTGCGGGGCCAGCGAAGCATATCACGCGAGCCGACTTTTGGGTGGAGAAGACGCTGATGTAGATCAGCGCGGGGTCAGCTGAGACGCTCTTCTCTCCCTGAGCAATAATCTGATCCTCGCCGAACGGCGGTTGCTCGACGACATATAGCTTTGCCGAGCCAATCTGCTTGGCTGACGAGACGACCTGCGAAGCAGAGGATTCGGCGAGAGCCTGCCCGAGGGCCTTCTCCCTCGACCTCGCTGCCTCGAGCTCGCGGAGGGTCGAGCCGGCAACCTTTGCCAGGTTCTCCCTCTGGGTACCCAGGATTGAGGAGAGCTCTTCAAGGGTGGAGTCGGTCTTGTGCATGTATTCAATCGCGGCAGGGCCAGCGACGAACTCGAGCCTCTCGACCCCGTCCTGAATCCGCTCCGCCTTCGTGACCTTGATCAGCCCCACCTCGCCTGTCGTCCGAGTATGGGTGCCCCCGCAGGCTTCAATGTCCCAGCCGCCGATGTTGACCACCCTGACGAGCTTGGTCGGCACAACGCCGCCCTGGTAGAGCCTGAACCCGTACTTCGCCTCGGCGTCCTTCCTCGGCATGAAGGTGTTGGTCACGCGGAGGTTCCGCCTGACGATGTCGTTGGCGAGG
>JAJTZC010000055.1:0-5524 GCA_032906705.1 Nitrososphaerales archaeon | reverse complement strand
CCTGAGCGGGGAGCGGTATCCGACCTCAACCGGGAGTCCTCCTGGGGACCTGGCTGGATCGTCGCCCGCGGCATGATGCGGCCAGAGCCTCCTCTCCATGCTCTCGATTCTCTCGCCTAGCCCGCGAAGGTCTACCATCATGTTGTCCCTGACCTGCCTCGCTTCGCCCCCGCAGCCTGCACGAGGGCACACAGCCTTCGCTTCCTGCGGCTTCCCACCCTCGAGCTCCGGCCAATAGATTTCGAAGTGGGTTCCGCATCCGGCGCACCTGTATTCAGTGGAGGTGATTTTGTAAAGCGAAGCGCCGACGCCCTCCATGTCAGTTCCGCACCGCCGAAGACTTCACGAGAGCGAAGAGGATGCCTTCTAATAACGCGGAACGATCATCGACCGTCAGTCTTCTTCCTTCCTTGATCCCTTACCTCGCGCGTCCTTGGAGAAGGCCGGCCCGCCCTCCTGAGCAGGGAGAGCGCCTTGACAACCAATCCCGGGTCGGTGAGCCGAACTCGCGGAGGCTCGGTACGGTAGCCATCGACAATCTGCCACACCAGTCTGACGAGGAGTGCTTTGTTCGTTGTTGATTCGGGATGCGATTCGATGGCGAACCTGACTGCTTTCCCGATAGTCAGCTTCTTGGGCCTTGATGAGCAGATCGATTCGTGGACGGGTAGCTTTTGGAGGTAGTACACACCCCCACAGAAGCTGCACCTATCGGTTGGCCCGAAGGACACATCAGGAATCTAAACCGAACGATAAAAGCCGTGGTTGACGCGACCTCGGTTCAAAATCCGAGCGCAGTCTCCTGCTCGCCAGGAGACGCGGCGCGACCGCTACAGAAGCTCGAGGAATTCCTTTTCCGATATCCCGATGTCGTCCACTATGCTCTTCATGGTTCCGACCTTGATCGGGTCGTGGCGAGGAACGACCGTCCATCTGCCATCGGCGTGCTCCATTATCAGGTGGCCTCCTGACTGCCTCTTGACTGCGAATCCGAGCTTGCCGAGGGCCTTGACTACCTTTCTCCAATCCTGGTTTCTGAGACTCACCGGATGGTGATCTCCAGGACCTCGCCCTTCTCCTTCCTGGCCTTCTCCCTGATGTAGTCCACCGCGAGAGTGAGGGCGTCATGCATGTTCTTCTTCACCTGGGCCATCGTTTCTCCCTCGGTGTGAACCTGGGGTAGCTCTATGCACTTGGCGGTGTACCCGCCCTCTTCCGCCTTTTTGATGACGTAGGTGTAGGTTCGGCCCCTTACGTTCATGTTTGCCTTACAACTCGTCCAGGCATATAACCATCACTCCCACCGGCACTGTAAAGTCTTTAGCTGGTCGAATTTAAACTACATCAGTCATGTGATGATGTGATGGTAGAACTTCTACAGATGTCTTGGATCATCGCGAGCGGATGACCGCGATATTTGAGAGCATTACAGCGGTGAAGCTGGCGGAGCCGATCAACGCACCTATGATTCCAAATACAACGCTAGGGAAGGTAAAGATATTCGCGCAATTCAAGCCTGGAATGCCGGGATATCCTGTGGTGTAGCAATACGAGTAGTGGAAAAAAAGACCATAATTCAGGGCAATCAATCCGAAGAAAAGAAGGGTCGAAGCTCCGATTACGCCTATTCTTCTGACAGTTGGATAACGCCCAGTCTTCTCTCTGGTGTATTTGTAAGATAGGAGACCGAGGAAGAGTATGAACAGTCCAGCCAGATTCCAAGTGAAATCCGCACGAATCACTGCTGCGCCTTGAGGAGGAATTAACACTTGAAAAATCAGTCGAAGTGATGAGTCTGTAGCGGAAGACCCTTGGGAAATAAGCGCTGAGGATCCGAACAGCGCCCAGAATGAGCCGATAATGATTAGAGAATAAGATGCGATGTTCCTCATTCTTTTGTTTGACATCGTTTCTAGGTCATTTTGAGCTACAGCTCATAAATTTTTCGTTAGGGAACACTTCCGTGTGACCGATCACAAGTTCCATAGGCCATCCGACGACAAGTTGACAGTGCGCTCCCACCAGTCGTTAAGGTCTGACCTGAACGAGAGGATTCCCACGGGCTCACCATGCGAGCCACGGGTTCTCCTTCAGAATGGCCCCTGTGGGGTCGGCGATGTAGCTTCCCCGCTTCCTGTGTATCAGCAGTCCGGACGCACGAAGAACGAAGACGTCGCGTCTTATCGTCCTCTCGGAGACCTTCAGAATCGACGCGTAATGCCATGCGCTCATCCATCCCTCTTTTCCGATGAGCCTCAGCAGTTCTTCCCTCCTCTTCGAGGTGCCACTCTTCGGAATGTAATGCCAAACGATGCGCCGCGCCCCGTTCTCTATGATGACGTGCTCAAAGTAAAGGCCAAAGTGATTCCCTCTCATGCGCTTCAGGAAGGGTCCGCTGCCGCGCCCTCCGCACCTTGGGCACAAACCTCTCTCCTTCCCCTGCGCCAGTCCTTCTTCCTTCTTCTCTTCGCTTCTGGGAGTACCCGCGACTGTTTGGAGGTTCTGGTGCGTGTTTTGTATACCCGAATTTGGCCATATGCGTGTGGTCACTTTCGGGTATAACCCAGCTTGCTTGGCCAGACTGGAAGCGACCATCGTCATTCACGCCTCGACGAACTTCTTGTCTTCTCCGTAGATGTACAGCTTCTCCACCCCCGCCTCGTCCTTCTCGCTCACCAGCCAAGTCTTTCTTTCGTCGTCCCAGCTTATCGAACAGATCTTGGGTCTGCCGCTCGGCACGCTGAAACCGCCGTCCCCGTCGATCGTAGTCCTAGTCCCCACCTGAATCGTGCTGTCGATTGAGGACACCACAAGCCAGAACTCCTTCCCGCATTTCGTGTTGACGCAGTTGCCGCTCCTCCTGTAGACTCCATCTGGACTGGCGGAGTCTTTCTTTGGGACCGCGGTTCCATCGAACCTGTAGAGCGTCAGCGTGCATTTCTCCTTGAGCTCGAACGGGTTCTGCGCGCCGCAGTGCGGACACTCCACGAATGGGAGATTCTCCTTGTATGGGACGCCCGCAGGCGGAGACCCTGCGCTGCCCCGTTTGCGCTTGCGTCTCGATTTGCTTCCTGTCGTCGTGTCGCGGTACTCTGGAAAAAGCTCCCCGAACCAGGGCGCGAGGCTGTTGACCAGTCCGCCGATGGAATTGGCTCGCATGGAGCTCTTGACCTCCTTCGCGTTGAACCTAGAGGAGGCTGTCACGGCGGCGGTCTCGTAGAGCTTCCTATCGTCGTTCACACCCCCGAGGACTTCGAGGTGGCCGAGCTGGAACGAGAACCCTGTCTTCGCTTCTATGTCGTAGAGCCGACTCAGCTTGTCCCCGAAGACCCCTGCGAGCGCGATCATCCTCTTCACCGCTACAGCGCTCTCGCCGATTCTGCGCGAGGCTTGGACGATCTCCTTCTCGCTTGCCAGCTTGGAGGCGAGGCTGTACGACCTCACCTCCTCTAGAACTGACAGGTTCTTCCTCTTCAGGTTCTCCGACATGGACCTCGAGAAGAGCTCGACGAAGGGCAACCCTTCGTCAAGGATCGCGAAGTAACTCTTGGGCTCCCCGTACTTCTCGAAGAGCTTCTTGACTGCGAAGAGCCTGCCTATTCCGATGTACACCAGGTAGCCCGTCCCGTCCGGCTTCTCGACAGCTCTCCCTGGCTGGAGCTGCCCGTTCGCCCTGATGTCCTCCGCGAGTTGGTCGACCCTGTCGTACTTCAGCCTGGTCTGCAGGTCGGGATGAGGCTCGCAGAGTTTTATCGGGAGCGCCGCGAGCTTCCCGTCCTCCTTCGCCATCTTCTTCTGCCGCTTCTTCGCGGAGCCCATCCCCGTCAATCATCCTCCTCAGTCTTCATAACGGATGGACACCCGTCTCGTTCACCGGCGTGTCCGCCGCTTGGATTATCTCATCGCCTTCTTCCGTCTCGCCCTCCTGGGACGGTTCTCTGATCACTTCGTCGAAGCCGACCTCGCTCCTGAGCAGGAGGCCCTTTTTGCCCAGATAGCCGCCGCTGGCGAGCCCCATCCTCAGGATCATGGACCGCACGAGGCTCTTCTCCGCGATTGGGAGAGAATCGAAGACATCCTGGTCGGCGAAGTAGAGGGCCTCTGCGGCCACCTTCTCGGGAGACCTGCCGTGCGCGTCCTTGATCATCTCCCTGAACAGGGAGACGAACCTCAGCTCGACCTCCCTCAGGCACCCGGTGGCGTTCATCAGCATCGAGGAGATTGGAAATTTGGACGGGAGAAACCGCTTCGTCAGAGCCTCGACGTTGACCGAAAGCTGAGGGTAGAGCGCTGCCGTCCCGGTCGCTGCCCAGTCCGGCCGGACAGTCACGTCCTTCTGAGCCTTGAAGAGGTAGAAGCACCTCCTGCCCACGAAGACCCTGAGCGTTTGCCAGTCAGGCTGGTCGGACTCGTACGGCGAGCGCGCTTCGATGATGGCCCCGTCCCCCCCGACCCTAATCTCCGCCTCGCCCTCCTCGCCGCCATCCTTCTCCAAGAGGTCGCTCAGATAGATGGGAACCCTTACCAGCTTGGGCGACCGCGCAATCCTCACGCTTCGCTCGCAGCCGTTCACGAACAGCCTCAGGTTGCCCGGGTCGCGCGTCGCAATCATAATGTGGACCGATTCCAGCCGAATCCCGAAGCCGGCCCTGGCCAGGGCTCTCTGCATCTCCTCCACCGACCTGCCGATGCCCCTGCACTGCCTGAGGAAGGCGAAGGCGACAGCCTTCTCCAACGTAATCCCGCCGTTCTTCCTCCCGTAGTCATCGCTATTCCCGTTCTTCTTCGCCCTCTTCCGAATCGCCACCGCCTCCCTCTCCACCTCGCCCAGGATTCTGGCCCTCACCTCCGGCGAGACGTCGAGCTGGGCGACAGCCGCTGACGCCCTGTCATGGACGGCCTTCTCCACGGCGTCGACGTGGATCCCCCTCGCTATGTTGTGCTCCTTCACAGTCGCCGGGTGGTCGATTATCCTGGAGAGTTCCGACCTTGACGGAGCGCTGTCGCCGTAAGGCGCCGGGCTGCTTGCGCCCATGGCTGCCTGGGCCCGTGCTACATCCCCAAGCTCTTCCCCGTAGCAGACAGGGCAATAGTCGGCGTGGTATGGCGTTCCGCACCGGCTGCAGATCGTGCCGCAGCGGGCGCATATCCCCTCGACTAGAGGTGATGCTCCACAATAGGGGCAGGGAGAAATGAGCTGCTTCGGCTGTAGTGCTGATGACTGTTGTCGCTGGGCGCTCCGGCCGTCGTCCCATTCCTCGCCCCTGACCGACATTAGGAGAATGCGTTTTCCTACGCATATTTGGTAACTCGTCCGTATGATTTGAGCGCGAGCTGTGCTCAGACTATACGTATCGAGATTGGAGTTGAGCGACGATGGGTGCGGGGAGCAAGGGAGTCGGTTTTCAGGCCCGCTGGTCGCGGCAGACGTTTCCACACGTGGAACATTCCCAGGAGTTCAATGAACGTAGGTAAACCATTGGGGCCTCGTGGCATATCAATGGCACAGCGAACCAGTCGTAAT
>JAJTZC010000054.1:0-6562 GCA_032906705.1 Nitrososphaerales archaeon | reverse complement strand
AGAGCGGGCGGGGGGTCGTTCAACCTGAAGCTGGGCGACGCGAGAGAGCTCGCGCGTCTTCTCGGGACCTCGAAGATAGACGGCGTGGTCACCGAGCCTTTACTGCTTCCAAGCTTCGAAGCAAGGCCGAGTACCAGGGTCGCAAATGAGCTGATGGGGCGGGCAGGAGAAACGTACGCCCAAGCCCTCTCTTCCATCGCCGAGGTGTTGAACCCAGGCGCGAGGGTTATCATGGTGGTTCCGGTTGTGCGGACGATTGAGGACGAAGAGGTGTCTATCGCCTTGGAGGGTGGTCCACTTGGGCTGAGGCCTTTCCAGCCGGGGACTCTGAAGTTCCAGTATCCGGTCTTGCTCTCCTTCGAGAGCACAAGGTGGATTAAGCGGGCGGTCTACGTCTTCGAGTCGCGCGCGTGACTTCCTGCCGCAAGCGTCGCCTTCCTGAAAACGCCAGTCATCAGGTGGAGTTGGCTGTCCGTCAGCCCGGCCGACGAGGCGATCCGCTTTCCGACCTCGCGGACGTTCTTCGCCTTGTGCGATGGCATCTTCGAAGCCAATGCCATCTCGTAGAAGCCCTTGGCGAACAGATCCCTGGCTCCTCTGCTTTGAACGGCCCCATTCCTCCCCTCGCCTCTGAAAACCAGGTATAGCATGATCGCTACCGCGTGTCCGACGTTCAGCGTCTTGTACCGAGTCCCGGTTTCCACCACCGTAGTGACATCGCACTGAGAAATCTCATCATTCGTGAGCCCGGTGGTGTCCCTGCCGAACACGAGCGCCGCCGTCCTCGCCGTCCGGACGATTTCACTGACGCGCTCGGGGCTGACAGTCCTCCTGATCACGTTGGAGGCCTTGCTCGCCCTGACAGCGGTCGTTGCCACGAGAAGCTGGTTCTCCCTGCGGAGCCTGCCGAATGTGACCGTCCTCGCGCGCTCCAGGATGTCAGTGGCATGGGCCGCATAGATGGTGGCGACAGAAATGTCCACACTGGGGTTTACGAGGTAGAGCCGGTTCACACCGAAGTTCTTCACAAGCCTCGCCACGTGCCCGACGTTGACAGGGTACCGAGGCTCTACCAGGGCGACCGAGAGACCCTTCGGGATCATGCGAGAGGCCCGTCCTTAGAGTGATAAATCAAATCTCATCGGCCTTGGAGCCCGACTGCCAAGTCGAGCGCCTCCTCAGGAGACAGCGCGTAAACCCTCCTATGACCGTAATCCACAGTCGGGCTCCCACCAAGATTGGCAACCGCGGCCCTGACCTCCCTACGTCTCAGCGCGAAGAGCTTCTTGATGGCTCTCATTTCGTTGACGGTCAATCTCCTCTTCGGCCTCAACATCACGGCGACCGAGTTCACTCTCGGCTGGGGTGAAAACGCGGAGCGTGGCACCCGCTCGACCACCGAAATCTCTGTCGAGACCTGCGATATCACAGAGATGGCTCTGTATTCTCTGTGGCCAGGGTGCGCCAGGAGTTTCCTCACGAAATCCTCTTGGAGGACCACCAAGCCCCTGACATAATTCAGCTGGGCGATCCACTCCACGAAAGAGGAGGACCTCGAATAGGGCAGGCTCGTGACCAGTACGTCGAACCTCGGCTTCTCTTGAAAAGCGTCTGCTAGGTGCAGTGCGACCTTCCCCCTAGCTACAGCAGCCTGCGTGCTCCGGTAGTTCTCCTCGTCGACCTCATACGCTTCGAGCCTGGATGCAACGTTAGAGAGCTCCTTGGTCAAGGCGCCCTTTCCCGTTCCAATCTCCAATACTCTCTCGCCTGCACGCACCCCGGCGTGCGCGACCAGTCGTTTGATGACAGACTGGTCGACTAGATAGTGCTGACCGAGCTTCCGCCGCGTCATCTCTTCACGAAAAGGTTGACTCTCGAATCGCCCGAGAGTTCCTCGACGATACGCCTTGCTATGAGCTTGGCCGGGTCCCTTAGTCCGACCCTCTGCTGGAGGTCGTCGAAGCTCGTGAATGGCTGCTTCTCCCTCGTTTCGAGTATCTCCTTCATGAAAGTCTTCCCTATGCCCGGGATCAGCTCCAGGCCGTGAAGGCGCGGAGTCAGAGGCTGCAGCTCGTTGAAGTAAGCAACGTACTTCTGCTCGTTGGCCTTCACCAGGCTCTCCACCACGGCTGGCAGCGAGCCTACAGACTCCGGCGTCAGCTCTTCGTAAGCCAATTTTCCCAGCACGCTTGCTATCTTCTCCCTTCCCTCCTTGCCTATCTTGACCTTCTCACCCGATTCCAGGTCTTGGTTCTCGACTGCCAGGAGTTCGAGGAGCGTCAGCCTCTCCTCTCCTATGACCTGGACGATCGGGCCCTCGCGCCCTTTTATCACTACAGACTTCCCCCTGGAGTGGAAATCTAGGACGTAGGCATACTCCTCATACTTCTTCTCAGCAGTCAGCATCTCTCAGCACCGACTCCACTTCAACCGGACGGCCTAGTAGGGCCGAAGCTCCTTCGGATGCTGAAGCGTCAATCGGTGCATGGACTTTCCCCTGTGCCTGTGGCTTTACTGCGCGCGTTTGTATATAATTCTTAGCCGCTCAGGACTTTGAATGGAGTATCTTCAGTATCTTCTCGAGCGTCTCTGTGGGGAGAAGCTTCCTCCACCCCGACGTGAACGTTCTCAGCTCCTCGATTGACTTTGGGAAGATGTTGACCACTTCTACCGTCTCCTCCTCTGTCAGGCCACACTCCGTCTCGAGTTGCTTCCTCATCTTCTTCACAGCCTCCGGCGTGGTCTTTGCGAACTTGGCGGTGTAGTCCAGTGTCCGCTTCTGGATCTGGTCTGCCTTCTCCACGTCTAACTTCTGAAGTATCTGGTTGGCCTCGGGTATCGAGAGCACCTTCTTCACAGACTTGGCTGACATCAGCGACCCCTCAAAGGCACGAGATGCTCCTTCCTCGCGATGACAGTTTTCACCTTGTTTCCGACAGGCACGTCCAATGTAATCGTACGCCTCCCGACCTCCTTCACGGTCCCCACTAATCCGTTGAACCTCCTGTGAGGCATCCCCTTTACCTGGGACGGGTCAATCTTCACCACCACCTTGTCGTTCAGAGAATACTTCCTGAGCAGGCTGCTGAGGCCCCTCTTCTCCCCTGTTCTAAGGAGCGCCCTAGTCCTTCTTCTGTAGCCGTGAGATCTCGCCAAATCCGAATTCCCCCGTTTCCTTTACTCCGCGGATGTCAAACTTGCGACATCTTGCATCAGTTTTTAAGACTTCCGAAACGGAAGGCGAAACAAGCTCCCCGCTGACGAACCTTTTCACAGGCAGGCCTCCGTCTAACTCAGCATCAATCACGAGGGTCGTCCCGTGTGCCTTAGCGCTGACCCTGTAAACGCGCTTCGAGACAGGGCGTCCCTGCGGCCTCTCGAAGACCACCTCGGCGCCGTGGAAGACTTTCGCCAGCTGTTTGAGGTCGGCTGGCTGTACCTTATTCGGCGTACGGGCAGTGATTCGGGCCAGGAATCTGAAGCTCGGAAGCCTTGTCGGCCTTGACGGGAGCAGCCTCCCGCGCGAGACCACTACTCTCCGCCCTCTGCCTCGGGTGACGAATTTCTTTGGCGCGTTCCTCTTCTTGGGGTTCTTCAGCTCGACAACGAAAGGTCTTCCAGGCGCCAAGACCGCGCTCTCCTTGTCTTCGGTCCCGATCCAGGTGAACTTCGTGCTTTCCGCGCCTGTCGCACCTGCCAACACTCGCCCCACCTTCTCCTCGACGCTGGGCGACCTGTCGAACCCTGTCATCTTACACACCTCGCACCCTCTGCCCGAACACTCTGGGCAGCGCTCCCGCCTCTGCGCCAAGCCCTGCGGTTTAGCGTACCTGCCGTAGAAGAAGAGGGGCTTCGAGTAGATGTCAACCTTCGAACTCACGAGGTCCACCACGGCTGTTAGGTCCGGGCTCAGCTTTTCGAGCTCCTTTCCCAGGTCCTCCGCAACTTTCGCTCCTATGCTCTTTGACAGCTGGGTCTTGATCGTCTCCCTGCCCTTCAACTTCAACGCCGACCTAACTTCGTCTTCCCTTTCCTGCACGCCGGGCGGCATCGACAAGCCAACCCCGAAAGTGCTGAACTGATGGTCCTTTGCCTTCCGCGCGACGCTCTCGGCCAGCTCTTCGACGCGTGCCATCAATCCTCCGCATATGAAGCACTCGTCGTAACCGACGGGCTGGAAATCCGACGCTCTCCCGCCTTGACGCCCCAGGCACGGCTCGCAGAGGCGGTACCTCTGCACCGCTTCCGCCACCTTCACTGGCCACCCATGCGCCGCATCATCTGCCTGAATTCGCGGCCCTTGCTCGTCTTCGTGAGCGATTTCATCTGCTTGTACCTGGAGAGTAGCTCGCGCACGTCCTTCTCCGTCCTCCCTGAGCCACGGGCTATCCTCTTGACCCTCGACGAGTTGATGCTGTCGGGTTCGGACCGCTCCCTAGCGGTCATCGACTGGATGATCGACTTGTACACCTTCACTCTGTCCTCGGCCTTGTCGAGTTCCTGCGCGTTGACCTGGCCGGCGAACCCAGGGACATGGTCCAGGACCTTCTTCAGGGAGCCGAACTTCTTCATCTGCTCGAACTGGGCCAGCAGGTCGTCCATCGTGAGCTTGCCCGACATCATCCGCTGAACCGCCTTTTCGTCGATCTGAACTTCAGCCTGCTGGACCATCTCAATCAGCGACTTCAGGTCGCCCATTCCCAGAAGCCTGCCGACGAACCTCGTGGGCACGAATTCTTCCAGGTCATCAATCCTCTCACCCGTGCCGATGTAGAAGATCTTCGAACCCGTCGCCGCCGACGCCGCCAGCGCGCCTCCACCCTTCGCAGCGCCGTCCAGCTTCGTGACGATTATCCCGCCCACAGGAGACGCCTGATGGAACGCGAGCGCCTGACTGTAGCACTGCTGGCCTATCGTTCCGTCGACGACGAGCACGTTATAGTCTGGCTTAACCCCGCCCACTATCTCCTTCATCTCGGCAAGGAGCCCCGACTCTTCCTTGTGCCTACCTGCAGTGTCCACAATTATCAGGTTCTTGGAACCCTCGAAGCTCTTCCTTCCCGCTTTCGCTATCTTGACCGAGTCCTTCTCCCTCTCGTCGCTGAAGACCTCCACGCCCGATGCCTCGCAAAGCGTTCGCAGCTGCGTCACGGCCCCCGGCCTGAACGTGTCAGCAGCCACCACGCCCACCTTGAACCCACGCTTGGTGAAGAGCCTGGCCAGCTTGGCTGTGGTTGTGGTCTTGCCCGAGCCCTGCACGCCGAGCATGACCACGACGCTGGTCTTCGCGTTGTCGAGCTGCAGCCCCCCTTCGCCCCCGAGAAGCCTGGCCAGCTCCTCGTAAAGGACCGAGACGACTTGGTCCTTCCTCGTGACTCCGCCCGCAGGCTTCTCTTCCAGGGCCCTCTTCTGGACCCTTTCCGTCACCTCCAGGGCCATCTTCACGTTGACGTCTCCCTGGATCAAGGTTCTCTGCAGGTCACGGACGAACTCCTTCACCGTCTTCTCATCCACAGTATTTGCCCCAACAAGTTTCTTGACTGCAGCTTGGAGGCCGTCACGCAACGAATCCAGCATTCTGGGCGGCGAGTCCGCTTCCGATATTTATTCCCTTAACCATGGAGAACTCGAAAAGAACGATTCGGTTCATCGATGTCTTTAACGGCGGGACTGCGCCCCGACTTGGTCCGGATGAAGGTCGGCGTTCTGTACTCTGGGGGTAAGGATTCCACGTATGCAACCTACCTAGCTTCTCGTAGAGAACGCCTCGAGTGCCTGATCACCCTCTTTCCAAGGTCGGAGTCGTCCTACATGTTCCACTTCCCCAACGTGGCGTGGACGAAACTCCAGGCGGAAGCAATCGGCGTTCCACAGCTGACATGGGAGACGGAAGGGGTGAAGGAGGCGGAGTTGGAGGACCTGCAGGATGCGCTAATGGTCGCGAAACAACGATTCGGCCTTGACGGGCTGTACACAGGCGCGCTCGCCAGCTCCTACCAGAAGACGCGCGTGGAAAGGACTTGCTCGCAGGTGGGCCTCGAATGCGTCTCGCCTCTGTGGCATTTGGGTCCGGAGGACCATCTACGGACATTGCTCCGCGAAGGCTTCGTCGTCGAGGTCGTCAGCGTGTCCGCGCTGGGGCTCGGCGAAGGCTGGCTCGGCAGGATGCTCGACCCAGCGGCGGTCGACGAGCTGGTCGGTCTCGCGGCCAAGTACAAGTTCCACGTCGGCTTCGAGGGCGGAGAGGGTGAAACCTTCGTGCTGGACTGCCCATTCTTTTCAAAGAGGATAGAGGTCGTGTCGAGCAAGAAGCACTGGAACGGCGACTCCGGCTACCTCGAAATCACCGAAGCCCGGGCCGTTCCCAAGGTCAACCGGTCGGGGCGGGCGGCCTAGGATCGAGAAGACTGCGGCGGTTGAATCTAACCGTATCGTCAGGAGTTCGTATTCGCGCGACCAGCAAGCCTATATTTTGAAGCGACGGCCCAGGCTTGCTCTAGATGAAGCGATTCGGAAGAGCCGTCTGAGGACCACGATGAAGATACCAAACCACAGATAGAGC
>JAJTZC010000053.1:6117-6792 GCA_032906705.1 Nitrososphaerales archaeon | reverse complement strand
ACTTCTCCGACGACCACTTCCTCGACGACTTCACGTTCAAGTACCTCGTCTTCTACTTCGACGCAGACTACGTCTTCCATCACCTCCTTCTCTTCGTCCTCTACCAGCTCGAGTTCCTCTACTTCGACACAGACCACAACGTCTCTCACGACTTCCACTCATTCGACGACTACTACAGGGTCCAGCACGTCCAGCACGAAATCTCGCAAGTCCGGCGTGGCTAGTAACGAAGGTGCCCTGAACCCCGCAGTCCCGCTGGCCTGGGATTCCGTCCCTGCAGTCGCGCTCTTGGCGAGTTTTGGCCTTGTTGGCGTTTCAGCATTCGTACGATTTCGGCTTGCGAAGGTCACTCGAACTCGCTAACACTCTCGCAACTTCCTGGCGATACAGCCGTAACTCCCAGACCTCTGTTAAGTCGATAGCTGAAGGTAGTTGACTGGGCTGGGCGACCCCCGCATGAAAGAAGGGGAGTTCACCCCTCGAGAGGCCAACAGACCCCATGCTTCATCCTCGGCTGTTGCTACGCGAACTGTGATGAAACGCGGCGGGGCCGGCTCACCAACCTTTATGTTGCAATCCGTGGGAAGCCAGACCAATGGCCGAGGACACAATCATAGACGTAACGAAGGTCACTGAGAAAGGGCAGGTGGTAATCCCCAAGGAGATCCGAGACAA
>JAJTZC010000053.1:0-6048 GCA_032906705.1 Nitrososphaerales archaeon | reverse complement strand
CACCGAGGAGTTGGCCTTCTCGTCGTGGACCCCCTCCTCCATCAGGACCAGCCCAGTCATCCCCCGACTCTTCAGCTTGCCCCGGAAGGCTTCGAGGAGCTTCAGTGCCCTCTCGAGGCCAGCGTTCTTGATGAAGTCGGTGAACGAATCGACCACGAACCTTGAGTCGCTCTTCGCGCTGACACCTGCGTCGTCGAGCATCCTCGTGAGGTTCATCGAAACATCCGTGAGTGAGGATGCGCTTGCCGAGTACTTTGCGCTCTTGCCTCCGAACTTCCATGAGTAACAGTCCAGGACGTGCAACCTGTCCAGCCCTTGCGTCCATCTGAAATGGTTCATCGTATCAGCTACGTCGCCCTCGCTCTCCGTTGTCGAAACCATGAACGCGTCGTTGCCACCCTGGATACCGGTGAAAATGAAGCGCTTACTCAGTATCGATTTGCCCGCGCCCGGGGGACCGAGCACTGTGCAAATGGTTCCCTTCGCCAGCCCGCCCTGTAGCATCTGGTCGAGTTCAGGCACTCCGATGGCAAACCTCTCGACCATGGTCAGGGGTTCGAAGAGCCCAAAGTTTAAGAATTTACTTTTGGCGAAGTGCGGACGTGTCGTATGTCCCGACGGGAGTGAAGGGAGTCGACGCCCTCCTCGACAACAAGGGGATCCCGAAGGGATACTCAATCCTGGTTCTTGGCGCCCCGGGCACAGGCAAGACGACGTTCGGGCTACAGTTCCTCGGGAAGGGAGGCGAAGATGGCGAACGCGGTGTCTACGTCTCCATGGATGAGCAGCCCGAGATGCTGATTGCGAACGCCGAGATCCTCGGTCTGGGCATAAAGGGGCTCGTCGATTCTGGGAAGATCGCTGTCATTGATGCGTCCCCGATAAGGGTCCTCCCCGCCAGGATGAAGCTGGGGGTGACCGAGGCCGGCAGGCGTGAGTTCGCCCTGGCGACGCTTGTCACATCCATAACCGAAGCTGTGGAGAAGACAAAGGCGTCGCGAATCGTGGTGGACCCCGTCTCAACCCTCACCGTGCATTTTGCCGACGACTATGAACGGCGCGCTGCCTTCTTGGACCTGCTCGCCGCGGTCTCGAAGACGCGGTGCACCACGCTTCTGCTGGCCGAGATGGCAGAGCAGGCGGCTGACAGGAGCTACTACTTTGAGGAGTTCATCGCCCACGGCGTCATGCTGTTGAGCCGAGTCAGGGCGGACGGGAACATCACGAGGGTCTTCAGCGTGGAGAAGATGAGGGGCATCAACCACGACCCGCAGCCCCACCCCTACACCATAGCAAAAGGCGGAATACAGGTATTCCCGGAAGAACAGGTACTCTAGATCCTAGCCTTCGACCTGAGGTTCTTGACCTTGTCGACCAGCAGTTGAGGGTCGGCCACTTCGAAAAGTGCGACCTCGAGCCCATTCTCAGTCTCGCAGGTTACCATCAATTGCCTGTACTTCTCGGTCGAGTCCAGGGGTTTCGCCCGTCCGTTGATTGGCTTCTCACCGGCGCTTTTCTTCTCGAAATCTTTGGCATCCTTCCAATTGGGCCTGCTCTTTTTGGACCTGACCCCTCCCTCCACAGTCACGTCCACGACCTTGTCCATGGATATCCCGAGAACCTTCCCGGTCGGGACCAGGCGTGGCTTTGCAAGGATGCCTGACGACCGAACCTCGAAAGCGTGAAAACCTAGGTATTTCGCGGTCACGAAGACCTTCCCTACCATCAAGGGCGGCAGGCCGTGCATGGTCCCTTCGTAGTACCCCATGTACCCGGCGTCCTCGGATTGCGCGGCGAGCAGGTTCTGGCTCATGCGGTCAGCTCCTTCGCCGCCTCCTTCTTCTTCCGCCAGTAGTAGTCGTCAGCTTTCAAGCCCTCCATGTCCATCACTCCCTTCAGGGCGAGCCAGCAGCCCACCAGCGTGGCGAATGCGTAGATGATGGCGTCCGCTTGGAAGAAGTAGAGCATAACTGAGGAAGCCTCGGCTGCCAGTATCCCTCCCGTGGCGATCAGGAAGATGAAACGGCTGGCGTTGGTCGAGGTCTTCAGGGCAAAATAGGCCAATCCCAGCGAGGTCACAGAGAGCACGCCAAGGGCAAGCAGGGTGGGCTGCTGCCTCACCGTGACGACTACGCTGCTGAAAGCAAAGATGAAGCTCCCGAACAGACCAAGCGCGAAGCCTCGCACCCGCTTGAGGTGCGTGTACCCATCATACTCCATACCTGCGTAACGGGTCTTACCCCCGAAATCTAACCCGATGTATAGTAAATCTGACTATGTAGTTAGCACGTCTTACTCGGCGAATACCGCTGAGAGTGATGACATGTCGGTCATATCCACGCTTCCATCGCGCGGCCGGCGTCTTTCAGCTTGCTCGGGGGCACCAGGCCAGGGCAGAGCATTGACAGGAGGTCCGAGTACCTGCGTACGAACTGCATGCCACCCTGGGTGGGATAGTACATGATCGAGTTGCCTTCCTCCCTTCTGGAAGCCACCAGAGCTGAAGATTGAAGCTTCTCGAGAAGCTCAGTGGCGACCACGCTGTTGACGTTTGCCACCAGCATGATTCTGCTCTTGTTAGCGCCCCCGTTGCAGCCATTTACAATCTCCGCGACAGTGTCGAGCCTGCCACGGTTCTTGCCTGACCTTCTCGCCTCGGCCGTTCGCCTCGAGACAGCCGCTTCCAATGACTCACTGGGCCCTTGCCTACTCTCGTATTCCGAGGGCATTGGCACCAGGCTAGGTTGTTCCCAATTAGAATAGGTGTAAGTCTCTTCGGAAGTTACAGGCAGATTGGCTGTATGCAACAAATGATGTTACAAGCTCCCTCCCGAGGAGGCCCCGTCTCATGAGGTGCAGTTGTCACTCGTTCCCATCGGCTTGATATGCTTATGAATGAGGGAGGCGCGCCTCGCCTACGTGGAGAGCAGGGCTTCTGAACTCCTCCAGCTGTACGGCCTGAGCCCCCGGGAGGCCTCAGTCTATCTTCTGGCTCTGAGGACGGGTGCGATAGGCGCGGGGGAGATTGCAAAGGCCCTTTCGCTGCGAAGGATGGAGGCATACAGGCTCGTTAAGAAACTCTCGGACGCCAACCTGATACAGGCAAACGCCGGAAAGCCTGTGACATACTCGGCCCTGCCCGTTGACTCGGTCATCTCTGCCATGATGGAGGGCCAAACCCAGAAGACCAGGGCGATGGAGAGCGCCATGGAAGAGCTGCTTGCACTGAGCAAGGCGCTCCCAAGGGGGAAGACCAGGCCCTCGGAGCAGCAGTTCAAAATCATCCAGGGGAGGGAGCAAATTTACAACAAGATCGCCCGTTTGGCTGAGGGCGCATCGATGAGCCTCGACCTCCTGCTCACCAGGAACGACTTGGTCCAGGCGTTCCAGCTAGGGATCACCGAAAGGCTCACGGAGGCAGCCAGCCGGGGGGTAAAGGTCCGCGTGCTGAGCTCGATTGACGATTCCTCCTTGGAGGCCGCGGAGGCCCTCCAGAAGAAGTGCGATCTGAGGCATTCGACAGAAGCCGTAAGCGGGAGGATGGTGCTCGCAGACAGAACGGCTTCTGTTTCGTCGTTGGTGCTTGACGATTCACAAGGCAGGCGGAACGAGCGCGACATTGCTGTTTCATCCGAGAGCCCCAACTACGCTGAGATGATGTCTTCGTTGTTTGACGTAGCCTACAAATCGGCAGCCGCCAGCGGGGAGCGCATCGGGGCAGTGAGGGAATCGAGGGCCCTTGGTGGCAGGATCAAGTCGCTCGCCGATGTGCTGCAGGCGACCCTTCCCGAGGGCGGGTGGGAGGCAGAAATGCCTGGAATCCTGCTCGGCAAGTCGGGGGCAAGCTACAGCTTCGCAGTCGTAGCCCGCAAGGGCAAGAGGGCGGTGGGCTTGGACGTGGTGGCGGCAAAGAAGGAACAGGAAACGAAGGATAATACCATCCAGAGCATCATGAAGAAGTTGGACCTGCCGGACGAGCATATCATAGTGGTATCGACAGACAAGGTGGGAGAAGACGTCGAAAGGCTCGCGAAGTTGATGGGCGTCGGCATGATCTCGGCACGCGACACGATAGGCGCTGTGTCCGAAGTCAAGAAAGCACTCAAGGGCTGGAGCTAGGATAAGCCTCTCGCGGAGGGCCGGCTTTGCTGGCAGAGATGCAACCTCCGCACCAACAGCGCGCTGGCACCTTCACTCGCCGCGCCATGCGGTTGGCTCGTTGCTTTGCGTGCTGGCAGCAGCGGCCTTGATGAGGTCCTACTCTGGGTGAACCGAACTACTTACCCGTACTTCCCTCAGCCGCGTTGCCCTGCTTGGGCTGCTGGCTGGCCTCGCCGAGGCTATTGCGTTGGCCTGATCCGTTGTCTTCCCTTTCGGCCACGCCCGACCTCGACCAGCCCTTCGCCTTGCTGATCTGAGTCAACAGGCTAATTACCAGACCCATGCTAATTTCGTCCTTGATGTTCAGGATGCCGTAATCCGCGGTCTCCAGCTTACCTATGAGGCTTCCCTCGGAGGGTCCTTCCCGAGTTGGCGGAACCGGGGCAGCCCTGAAATCAGTCGTCATCATGTGTTTGAAGTTCCTCCTCAGCAGCTTTCCGACCTCCGCGGCGATGCGGTCTGCCTGCGCAACCTCGACGTGCGCCTTTTCCCTGAGAAAGATTCTGAGTTGGTCATCCGAAGGTTCGCCCTTGAACCTTTCGTAGATCTCTCCGAATAGGCGCACACTCCTGACAGCCTTCTCCATTCCATTCCTTTGCTCCGTAGGCCCGCCGTAAAGAATCTGTTCGCAGAGGTCGGTGGTTGTCATCCTGCCCGCCCCGGTCTCCACCAGTCCGTAGGCGGTCATCGATGCAACAAGTTTTCCAAAGCCTCCGCCTCGGACAGATTGTCCGATTGACTCTGCGAAGTCTTCCCTGGATGTCGTGCGCGCGTTTGTGGCGCTCCTCGCTTTCCTGATGTAGCCCACACAGTCGTCCACATCTCGGCTCGGATAGTCCAGTATCCCCGCCCTTGGCAAACCGTCGGAAGTGAGATATGATGCCTAATTACGCCTTTTGGCGCGTGCCAAAACGAGCAATTTCAGCGATTCCAAGCAGGAGGACTTAGATGCCTGACCGATGAAAAAGGCGTTTCCAGTTGGCGAATGCGGGCGTTAGTTCGGCTAGTCTCCAGGTCAGTGCGGTTGGGTCCCTTTCGTTGTGAGCCCAAGTTCCAACGACTCTTTGACGTTGACGAAGTTCGACATGAACCTCTTCCCGCTGTCTGTAATCTCAAAGAAGACGCCGCTGGTAGAGACTACTTTGCGCAATGCTCCGGCCTCCTCGAGTCGGCCCAGAGAGTCTTCGAGGTCTCCCCAGGCGAGATTGGCCCGGTAAAGTATGTGCGTCCGTCGCATCGGACCTGACGCGTTGACCACCCTGAGAATGTCGATGTACCTTTCCAACCTCGATCGCTTTGTCATCCTTGTCTCGTCGCGTGGCCCGGACCTGATTGTGTCAACTGACGCGATGCGATCCAGGTCGTCGGCAGCAAGTCTCTCCCAAAGTTTCTTTGCCATGGTCCTAGGGCCGCCGAGTGATTCTTCCGCCAACGTTGCGACGCGGGGGCGCGATTATTTCCGAAAAATAAATCACGCGTCCGATTTCCGTAGAGAAATCATCGCAATCGCTTTTGTTGTTTGACAAGTTGAGTTTAGCGTCCCCGCCCCAGATGCGCTCGACCCCCATAAGAGTCGTCTGGTCAAATAGATTAGAGCAGCGCTACTTTTTGATAAAATTGCGTGCTGCTATGGAGAGCAACTCCATTTTGTGTTTCCAGAACTCGCGAATGGAACTTTGTTTCCGAACCCAGATATATTTTCCCCGACGAGCCTTGGGAGAGAAAATGTCAATGAACCTACCAGACCAACCTGAAGCCTTCATCGAACAGATGAAGATTCAGTCAATCACACAACTGGCAAGACCAACCATTGCAGTGCTAGGAGTCGGCGGGGCCGGCTCCAACATCGTCTCCTGGATCAAGAAGAGGGGCATAGTGGGCGCGAAG
>JAJTZC010000052.1:0-6993 GCA_032906705.1 Nitrososphaerales archaeon | reverse complement strand
TTGCAAAAGCCCTGATAAGTCAAGACGGCTGGAATGCACAGCAGATCGCGAACATCTGGAACCTAGAGGACTGTTGTGGCGGTCCATGAAATGAGTCAGAGAACGTTCGAAAGGGCAAACGTGTTCAGCGGAATACTTGTTTCCCGGTCGTTCCTTATTGTGACAGTATCAACCACTCTGGCCTATCTTGCCTTCTTCAAGTACCTTGACCTTGCGACCGGCAGTGAGGTAATGGCTACTGCAAGTTATTTTGTGCTTTTCTATTTGCTGGTTGGTGTTTCGTCACTGCTGATGGGCCTGAATGTTTATTCACTCCGCTCCAAGTTGTTAATCAAACGAATGGCCAGATCCAACGCAACATCTGGCCCATCGAGTGCTGCTATGTCGCTGCTTGGAGGAGTAATCAGCTGCTCTTGCCACACCTCCTTGCTACTGCCGCTGCTCACCTTTCTTGGCGCGAGCGCAATTTCCGGTATCGGGATAATAACAGCCTTGGTTGAATACCAGTTCTGGATACTGATCGCCTTCATTGTCCTTGACCTAATTCTGGTTTTTCGGGTCCTGCGCAAGATTAAGAGGAGCGAAGGTTCAGTCCGGGAGCCTCTCTCCCTCCCCAAACTCCTGAAGGCTACACGATTTCCGAAGGATCAGAACGTGGCGTAGGGTTCGACACTATTCCTGCCAAAGTGGAGTGCCGGTCATGAGATAAAAATCACATCGCTTCATCCATTCAGGCCACTTCTGACGCATTTTCGCCCTAGAAATCCCAGGCAAGCATTTTATACTTGAACACTTGAAGTACTATTCAAATGTCGAATACGAGGACGGTTAGAGTACTCAGAGAAGGAGAAGTATGCGAAGTCAGGTGCGTAAATCCTGCTAGAGTGAGAGAGCTCATTAACTCAATACCTTCCAACGACGATCTCCTCCAGCTTTCCGATGTCTTTCAAGTTATGAGCAGTATGAATAGGCTGAAGATTCTTCACTGTCTATCCAAGGGTGAGGTATGCGTTTGCGACCTCTCTGCAGTGTTAAACCTCGGCATCTCTGCAGTTTCTCATCAATTGAGACTGTTCCGTGCAATGAGGCTGGCAACATCGAGGCGTGATGGCAAGAACGTGTACTATTCGCTGGACGACGAGCACATTTCCAAACTGATGAGGATGGCGCTCGAACATGAGCACGAGTAAAGGGGAAACAATCCAGTGCAAATTGTGCTCGATGGAAATTCGAGAGGAGAACGTCCCTGTGTGGGAGAAGCTCCACCTGTCCTTCACGATAGCTTCGACCGCACTCTTTGTGATTGCCCTCGGCAGCGAGTATGTCCTTCGTTTACCGGTCGTCTTCTCCCATGGGATATATTTTCTGATAATACTACTTTCGGGATACGAAATCATCCCAGCGGCGTTTCGTTCAGTCCTAAGGAAACGCCTTGACATAAACTTCCTGATGACCGTTGCGGCCTTCGGAGCCTTTGCGATAGGCCAAGCTGATGAGGGAGCTGCAGTAATCTATCTCTTTTCCATCGCCGAGTTTCTGGAGGTCTGGGCCTCTGACAAGGCTAGGGCTTCGATAAGGGGCCTGCTGAAGCTATCACCACTGAACGCAGTCGTCAAGGTCGACGGGCGTGAGATCGAGAAGCACGTTCACGACGTCAAAGTCGGAGAGGTCGTCGTCGTAAAGCCTGGGGAGGGAATACCAGTCGACGGAATAGTGATTCGCGGAAATTCCTCAGTCAATCAAGCCGCGATTACCGGCGAGTCGGTCCCAGTAGACAAGGAAGAGGGGAGCAGTGTGTACTCTGGAACAATCAACGGAGAAGGCTTCCTGGAGATACAAACAACCAGACAGCCTGACGAGACGATTCTCTCAAGAGTCATCCGACTGATTCGCGAGGCGCAGTCGCAAAAGTCGCCGACAGAAAGTTTCGTGGAAAGATTCTCGAAGTATTACACTCCGATTGTAGTAGCCGGGGCAATATTCGTTGCCGTCGTTCCGCCTCTAATCTTCAATTCGGGCTTCACACCTTGGATCTACAGGGCTCTCGTCATGCTCGTGGTGTCCTGTCCTTGCGCCCTCACCATCTCTACCCCTGTCTCTATGGTGTCGTCGATAACCGCAGCCGCGAGAAACGGGGTCCTAATCAAAGGAGGCATGTACCTTGAAAGAATGGCCAAGACAAAGATGGTCATCTTCGACAAGACAGGCACGCTGAGTGAGGGTCTGCTGAAGGTTTCTGACTTGGTCTCATTTGGTCCACCCCTGGAAAAGATATTGCAGATAGCGGCCTCGCTGGAATCCCAATCAGAGCATCCAATAGCGAAAGCAATCGTGGAAAAAGCGAGGGATGAAAAAATCACCCTAAAGGAACCCGCGGATTTCAAATCGGTAAGAGGTAAGGGAATCGAGGGTAAGATCGATAGTCACGAAGCAACCGTAGGCAAAGCAGACCTCTTTGGCAATATTCAGGACGCTGTCTTCAAGAGACTCTATTCGTTGCAGCAGCACGGGAAGACATGCGTTTTAGTCGGCACCCGCAACGAAGTCATCGGCTTAATCGCGCTCGAAGATCGTGTAAAGAGAGACGCCGCGGCCACGGTCAAAGACCTCAGGAACATGGGATTTGAGGCGGTCATTATCAGTGGCGACAATGAGGAGACAACTAGAGCGATGGCAAAGAAGCTGGGGATAGACCACTATCATGCCGGACTACTTCCTGAAGGCAAGGTGAACGAGGTCGCTCATCTCAAGACCAGGTATGCCAACATTGCTATGATAGGCGACGGTGTGAACGATGCTCCGGCACTGGCCAGCGCGAGCGTGGGAATAGCTATGGGTGCATTGGGCAGTGATGTATCAATCAAAACGGCGGACGTAGTTCTGATGCAAGACGACCTCTCCAAACTTCCCTATCTGGCCCGTTTAAGTCGATACACGCTCGGGGTCGTCAAGCAAAACATAGCGTCTTCGATACTCGTCAAAGGCGGGATAGCGATTCTAGCCATTGCTGGCTTGGTTTCACTAGCGCTCGCAGTAGGTGTTGGCGACATGGGGCTTTCCTTGGCAGTCATCCTCAATGCAATGCGCTTGAGAGTACTAAAGTGAGTGCCCCGCAGTACAACAGAAGTCACTGAGGGAAAAGTGGGTCGGGATCCCTTCGCACTACATACTGAGTCCAAGGCGCTGAGTTTAGTAATCGTATACCGCCTCCGTCCTGTAGATACAGACAAGGACAGAAATCGAGTCGGAGGGCGATTCGATTGAGTAGTTCCTAAAGTGCTTCAGGACCGTGGCTGGGGCCGCTCGCCCCGCAACCCAAGTCGCGCTCCACCTCTGCGAGCCAGGCTCGCTATTGCCACACCCAAGGCCGCACCCAGCAAGCCGTCCCCGATAGCGCTCCCGAAGACTCGAAGAATGAAGTCTGAGACAGCGAAAGAAGACGGTAGGAGGAACACCCCATGTGTAAAGTAGACAATCGGATACCACGAAACGGCGCAGGCCACGCCCGCGAGGAGTGCGACTGGCAGGTCGTACCTCCTGTACCGGAACGAAGCGAAGACGAGATCTACCGCGAGCCCACTGACGCCGTACAGAAGATGTGGTGCGTGCGCGCCGCCAACGAAGACCTGCACGAAGCCATTGGTGGTCATCACGACTGTCGCTGCGCCCAGCTTCCTCACGACATAGGCGGCCAGCACTGAGCCATACTCCAGCCAGACCAGGAGGAGGTCACTGTTCACCGGGCCACCTGTGTAGTCGAAGATGCGGACGACGTTCTGTACGTTGTAGAAGTACTGAACCGAGAAGTCCAGGATGTAATGGTCAATCAGTGGCGTCGCTATTCCTATTGAAAAGAGGACAACCAATTCTCTTCTAGTGAGACGTGCGACCCCGGCCAACCGGATTCACTGGGTGAGCCGAGTGCTTAAGTTGATTCTCACAGGATTCCAGACACCGTCTCAGATGGATGGCGGAAGAGTATCTTACCTGTTTCTATCCAAACCATCGCTAGACCACGTCCGAGGCCAATGTTCGCCGGAGCCAAGAACTAAGTTCTTGCGTTTAGACGCCAACGCCGAGCCGTCCTTCAGGAACTTCAAATAAGAGTCGAAAGGCCGCGGCTCTGCTTGCCCAGGCCGAAGCCGAAGGACGACGCGTCAAGAAAGGCACTGGCCTACTCACGTTTCTACGGAGGGAAGGTTGGCACGATACCGAAGGTCCCTGTCAGGTCGCTGGATGATTTTTCGATTTGGTACACCCCCGGCGTCGGTGCAGTGTCGAGGGCAGTCCAAGCTAATCCCGACCTCTCCTTCGAATACACCAACAGATGGAACACCATTGCCATAGCCACCAACGGAAGCAGAGTCCTAGGGCTTGGCAACATCGGGCCAGTAGCTGCATTGCCGGTAATGGAGGGCAAGGCACTGATCTACAAGTACCTAGGCGGCGTCGATGCAGTCCCGCTGCCTGTCAAGGCGGAGGACGAGGAGCAGTTCATCGCGACGGTCAAGGCGCTGGAGCCATCATTCGGGGGCATCAACCTTGAGGACATTGAGTCACCAATGTGCTTCGAAGTTCTCGACCGGTTGAGGGCAGAGATGAGCATTCCAGTCTGGCACGACGACCAGCAAGGGACAGCAGGCGTGATTCTGGCTGGCCTCTTCAACGCCCTCGAGCTGACGGACCGACCTCTCCGTGGAACCAAGATTGTCCTCTTCGGCGCAGGGGCGGCCAACGTCGCCGCCGCCAGGCTACTGATGGAGGCAGGCTCGAACCCCGCCGACCTGATTGTCCTAGATTCGAAGGGCATCCTCCATCCTGAGAGAGAAGACATCGACCAGTTGCTGCTAAGGAACAAGTGGAAGTATGACTTGGCGATCAAGACCAACGGAGACAGGGTCAAGGGGGGTTTGCTGGAGGCGCTGAAGGGCGCTGACGTGCTGGTCGCAGCCGCGGGCGTGGGCCCCCACATGGTGAAGAAGAGGGAGGTTGCGGTGATGAACAGGCACTCGATTGCGTTTCTGCTTGCGAACCCGGTGCCAGAAATGTGGCCACAGGAGGCCCGCGGTGCTGGAGCAGAGATAGTCGCCACCGGTAGGTCGGACTTCCCCAATCAAGTGAACAACAGCCTTCTCTTCCCGGCAATCTTCAGGGGCGCGCTCGACGTCAGGGCGAAGACGATAACCGACGGCATGGTCATTGCCGCCGCCAAGGAACTGGCAGCTTTCGCCAAGGACAAAGGGCTGCGCGCAAACCACATCCTCCCCACGATGGTTGACTGGCAGGTCTATCCGAGGGTCGCAGCGGCGCTCGGGTGGCAGGCCCAGGTCGAGGGGCAGGCACGCAGAAGGGCGAGTAGGCGGCAGCTGCTGCAGATTGCAACCGACGTGATCAAGCATTCGAGGAAAACCATGCGAGTCCTGATGAGGAGTGGGATAATCCCTGCGCCCCCAAAGTAAGGATAAATCGAGTCCTCCGCCGACTTCTGGCGTGGGGCGAATGAGGATTAGGCGCGCGGCCGCCGGCGATACCTCCGCTGTAGCCGACCTCATCGTCCGGACCAAGAGGCTCAACAACGAGTTCGACCCGCTCTTCACGGTCGTGGGCGACGCGAAGCGCCGCGCGTCCAAGTATGTCGCCGAATCCTTGAGGTCGCCGAAGGTTCTGCTTCTTGTCGGCGACAGCGCCACGAAGGTGGTAGGCGTGCTCAGGGCCGAGATCCGCGAGAGGGGCTTCTACGCGCCGGGCAGAGACGGGCACATCACTGATTTCTACATCCTCCCCGAGTTCCGGAGGAAGGCCTTCGGAAACGACATGCTGAAGCGGGCCTCTGCTGACCTCAAGAAAATGGGCGCCGAAGTTGTGACCGCCGAAGTGCCGTCGCAGAACGAGATTGCTGTGAGATTCTACACCAAGCGGGGCTTCCGCTCACTCGTCCAGATATTCGCTGCCAAGCATCAGTAGTCGAGCAGTGACCCGAGGCTGGGGCAGTCGCATGCTTTCATGAACATGCCGCAGCGGTAGCAGACATGGTTGATGCCCGTGCAATGCTCGACGTGTTGCTGTGACCTCAAGCAGTTGGTTTCGTCGGCCAGAGCGACAAGTCGCATTCTCCGCCCACGGCTTCATTTGCGTATATAATTGTGGCAGGCAACGCCGCGTGCCGTTCGTCAAGCAGCTAATGCTTCTTGGTGACTAGGGCCTTCAAGAGCCCGTCCCCGTTGACCTCCATCGAGGTTTCGAAGGACTTTGGGTCCTCCACGGTGACACCACCACTCACCGTCCAGCCTCTGAACGAGCTGTCATCCGCCACGTCTGCCCTGACCTCATGCGAAGACTTCGCCGCGAATGTCCTGCTCTTTCCAGTGAGGTTGCTCCTGCCCACGATTATCTTCAGGGCAGACTCGTCCTGGCTTACGAACTGGACGACCCTCGTGTACCTCTTGTAGAGTCCGCCAAGCAGCAGCCCGTACGCGATTGTGGACCCGATCAAGACTATCATGAGTACGACCGTGGCCGACACTTCGAAGGTGATTCCCACAAGCTGGAAGACGAGAAGGTTGATTGCCACCAGCGGAGCTATCACGAGCCCCTTGAATCTGAAGCTTTTCCCCGGGATCAAATCGTAGAACCTGCCGAAGACTCCCGAGTAGACCAGCGTCACGATGAAACCAATGAAGGCAACATAGGGAAGGTATACCGGTGCAAGTGATGCAAAACAGTCCTGGACCGTCGTGCTGTTCACCGTCGGAACAGGGGAGCAGACCTGGGCGAAGTTATTCGTTATGTAAGTGAGGACGTCAGGTTCCGAGGCGTAGAGCACTATCACGTTGGAGATTGCCAAGGCTCCGATGTAGACAAGGCCCGCTATCACACCGGCCTTGACGCCGGCCAGTGTCGAACCCATCTCAACGCCTCAGGCGTTCAGGGCTTCCATGACTTCGTTCTCGTGACCGTCGACGTGGACGCGCCTGAATATCTTCTTGATCCTTC
>JAJTZC010000051.1:0-7190 GCA_032906705.1 Nitrososphaerales archaeon | reverse complement strand
TTCCTCCGCACCCTGCGGGTACTCTGTTCTCTGGGGCGCGGGCTGGGGGGCAGGCCCGACCACCACCTTTTGGTGTGCTTCAGGCTTCTTTGCTTTCTGCCGCGGCTGCGGCACCTCCGCGGCCCTAGTGCTGGAAGTCGCCTCCCTTCTTCCGAAGAGGTCGAGACCTCTCCAGGGGGTCGGCAGTTTCACGTTTCCCGTGGGTGTAGCGGGAGTCTTGGAAGCGGGGGGTTTCTCTGTGCCACGGGACCTCAGGAAACCGAACGGTGAAGTGCGAGCGTGAGCCTCTTTCACCGGCTTCTTGTCCTTCGCCTCTTTGGCGGAAGGCAATGGCGGGGGCTGGGGCTGCGCAGGCTCTGCCTCGACCAGGGTCACTTCTGGAGTCTGGCTGGCCTTCGTGGCTGGGCCTGCCGGGGCTGCGCCCCTTTCCTTCCAGGTACGGGTAATCATGGCCCATGCATAACCCACGGTCGCGGTTATGTAGAAGAGCGCCATTATGTTGGGTTGCAGTATCTCCATCTGATTCCCCTATAAATGCAGGCTTTTGGTCGTTGAATCCTACTTAAGTCTATTGAATGAAAATTCGGGTTCTGCTTCAGTCGCGGGGAGGCGAGGCCGAGTGCTTCGTTTGGGGTGTTGGGCTAAGTGCTGGCCGAACCCCGCTTCCGAGAACCGATTCTCCGCGAACCCTTAAACGAGAAGTTCGAGCGCATTGAGAAGGTTAGGGGAACCGAACTGACAATCGCGATGGGGTTCTATTGCGAGAACGGGGTCGTTCTCGCGGCAGACAGACGCGGAACAAACGGTAAGAGGGTATCTGAGGTCGAGAAGGTCTTCCAAATCAGTCCGACAGGGCTTGTTGCCTTCTCAGGAAACGACTACACATGGATTAAGGAGTTCATGTGGCTGGTTCGCGAGAATACCAAGGCGTCTGATATGGAGACAATCAAAGCCACGATACACGCCTATGAAAAGAATCTCGACAGAAGATTCGGAAATAGGCCTCCTACCATCGCTGACTTCTCGGGGATTCTCGCGACCTATGGTGAATACCCCGCACTCTATCAGTTCGGGCCGTGGCAAGGTTTCGACTATGGTGGCGAATCGGGTCGATTGGTGATAGGTTCGGCCTCGGAGGCCGCCGAGCCATTCCTGAGGCTGGCAGAGACATTCCAGAGGAAGATGGACTTTCAGCCGTGGAGGTCGCTTAGCACTACGCTTGTCGAAAGATTCGCCTATGTCCTCGTGGATAGTCTGTCGAAGTATGATGCGACAGTCCACGGCGCACAGGTGTTCTGTCTAGGCAGAACCCATGATTCTTGCAACCGGGCTCATGAGCAATCCTTCAGCGCATTCCCTACCTAGCGAGGCGTTGCCCCTTCGACTCTTTCTTCTTCTTTTTGCGGGACATCTTTCGGGACAACCTCCGGGACAACCACCTCGGCACTCTCTTCGCTCGCCTTTCTGGCTCTTCGAGATGGAGGACCGGCATCGGTTCCGCGTCTCTTTGCGATTGTCGAGACGTCTTTCGCAATCGTTGTCAACTTGGGCTCCAGCTTTGCGGTCTTCGCCACATTTCCCTCCATCTTGGACACGTTTCTTTCCATCCTTGACAGCGTACCGCGCATCTCTCGAACCACCGCAACCCTCGCCTCGATCTTGGACGCCTTTCTGTCCAACCCTTCGACCCTTCCTCCAATCCCTGACACCCGCTGCTGAATCAAGGAAATGCTGCCTTCGACGTTTGCCACCCGTCCCAGCATCTTCGAAGCAGTTGCTTCGAGCCCGCCTCTCTTCTCGACCATTTCGGATGCAATCTCCTTCATACTCGCCAGAATCTCTTTCGCGTTGGTCTGGTCACCTTGAATCGCCGACGCCTTTTGCTCGATCTGCTCCACTCTTGACCTGATCTCAGCCAGCCCATCACCTACCTCCGATAACCCCTGCTTGAGGCCGGAAAGACCTCCTTCCACAGTTCCCTGAATCTCGGACTCTGCTGCCTCGACTTTGGACAACGCACCTTCGATTTTGACTACTCCCCCTTCCAGCCCACCCACCCTCGTACCAATCTCGGATTCGATCTCCTTCACCTTGGACAGGGTCTCCGCCGCGTTGGCTATCCCCCCCTGAATTGCTGAGGTCCTCGACTCCAGCCCGGAGACGCTCCCTCCAATCCCCGACACCCCTTGCTCAATCGTTGAAAGTCTAGTTTCGACGGCGGTCACCCCTCCCATCACCCTCAACACTGTTCCTTCAAGCCCCCCTACTTTTCCACGAGTCTCAGATGTTGATTCCTGTATGGCGCTCTTCACGGTCTGGATACTACCCTCAAGCGCAACTGCGAGACTGGCAAGACGCTTCTCCATTCTTTGCGCGTTTTCGTTGGATTCATATGACAGGAAAAGGAACAGACCAAACACGAGAGCAGAGCTCAGCACCAAAGTAAGCTGTGGTCCAATCCCTCCCAACCCGGGGAGAGCCTGGAAGAGTCCCAAAGCATTCAGCGCGAAGAGCAACATCAACGCGTAGAAGACCCATTTGACGCCGATCTTGACTTTCGTTTCGCTCGACGGGGTCAAGGTTTCAGACAATATATATATTCGTTAATGGGCCAGTTTTTTTTCCCGCGTCACTTTGTGGCCATTGGCCGCTCGAACCTTCACAAATCAAAACTCGGTACATGGCTTCCCTTTTGGGCCGACACCGAACAACCCGCCTATGGTCGTCTGATGCCACGACGCAGTATAGTCTTACAGTCTTGACCTTGGAGTCTTCACGAGGATTTTGTCCGGGGACTGTTGGTTTTCCAAAAAGTCCAATCGAGGTCTAGGTGGGTCAGTAGAAGCGCTGTCGCAAGCTGGCCCTATTCGTTAGCGTTTCCACTCCGACGCCTTTTGAAGATTGGCGGAAGGTCTGTGCTGCGGCCTTCTGCCGACATATCTTTCTCGGCCGGGACACAGGTGTAGGCTTCGCCAAGTTCAACTTGGCGAGGTGGAGGCGACTTCGGGATACCACCCACGTTTTTGGGTCTCCTTCAAGCCTTGCCCATGACTTGCAAAACGAGGTCGAATTATTTCACAAAACTGTCTAAGGAGAATCCCGCTTGCAGTGACCTGGCCCCCGCCGACAGGAGGCTTCCTTCACAAGGCAAATAAGGGCTGGAATGAATTCCAGATTGATGGTCACGTTGCTGCCGCCCGACCTGTCTACCTCGTTTCTCGCTGCACTGTTGGTCCCGCTTATCATAGGGTTCTTGGTCGGGCTGATAGCGAAGGGTCTTCTGAAGGTCGGGCTCGCAATCGCGGCCCTCATCATCGTCCTGATCGCGCTAGGAATGTTGAGCCCCAACCAGGTCCTAGGACCGGTCTTGGCATTGGTGAGGTCCGGAGAGTCCTACTCTGGCCAGCTAACGCGCATATCAGGGTACTTGCCCTACTCTTCTCTGACGTTCGTACTGGGGCTGGTAGTCGGTTTCTTCAGGGGCTGAGTCCCCGGGGGTTCTTCGGCGCAGTTGGTGACAGGACAGCCTATGCGATATGGGGGCCAGCCAAGCTCGCCGGAGCCTATCTGTCGATGATTCGTTTCAGTCCCTGGAACCTTCTGTTGAACTCGGCGGCGGAGGCGTCGCGGTCCTCTTCGTCAATCATGGTCACCGCAGCGAATGACACAATCTCCAAGGGCTCGTGCTCGGTCTTGAGATGCTTTATCAGCGCATTCCTGTCGAAGAAGTGCACCCTGCACAGCTTGCATTTGTAGAGTCCGCTCTCGCCTCCCGGAGTCATGCGAAGTAGTCAAACGCAAACGCGAATATTAGAGGGTTGTGAAGCAACAATCTAGGTTCCAACTCGCCGGTCTCTCCAGGGCTCGCAACACCCCGCCTAGTCGCTCCCGCGGGCGCGGCCCTCCTTAGGTCCGGATGGACGGGCGGCGTAGCAGGGCTGGGCAAGGAGTGTAGCCCTAACATAGGTCGTGACCTGACCGTCGCGATGCCCTATGACAAAGTTCCCGGCAACCCCGAGAATCGCCAGTGCTGAGGGCTCCCGAGCTGGCTCCGAGCGAACGCACCGTTGTGGGAACCCATCCGTTGGCGCGGAAAAAGTTCTCGACCAAGCTGATCCATAATTGCTTGCCTTCCAGCGCTTTCACGGCGTCAGCTGATCAGCCACTCTTGAGGTGGACCCTTGCCTCCGGCGCAGCCCACGACCCCGCTGATGCGATTTAGAAACGAAGGACAGCTGAAGCAGACAAGGAAAGCGACCTCCGTCTTCGCGACCGGGCAGTTCACGCTCTCCTTCTTCATGCGTGATATCAGCTTCGGGCTGGCCCCGCCCTTGAGCTGTTCGGTGACCACCTTAGGGACCTTCTTCGGCTTCGTTGGAGCGAAGACAGGGACTTGAAACTTCGCGGTCGACACGGGGATTCCTCTCCCCGAGTTCGGATAAAAGCCTGAGGTTGAATGTTCAATACGCATTGGTTGAAGAAGGGCTACCCGGCTGCGAGTGACCTGCGGCGCACCAAGAGCGTTAGGACGGCCGCCAGGACGAAGGAGATGAAGTAGCTGAAGTCCGCGCCCCCGAACAGTGAGGCGAGCGCACCCACCGGATAGGGGAGCGCCGAGGGAGGAACCATGAAGGGTACGGAGACGAGGATCGAGAGCGCATAGATTCCAATGGCTGGGAAGTCGAACGACGAGGCGCGCTCTATGGCCGCGACCGTGGTGCGTCGCTTCACGTAGTAGTCAACCAGCACTATGGCAAGCCAGGGCGTAATCCAGTAGTCGAGCGCGAGCAGGAAGTTCTCGAAAAATGACTCGAACGATGCGCCAGCGAGCAGGGCCAGCGAAAGGCCCACAATCCCTCCTGCAACCACCAGGGTCGCACGCCTGGCCCTGACGTCGAGGACGAGCGCGGAGAGCGCGTTGGTGTAGATGTTGAGCGCGTTGGCCGCCATCGCGCCCAGAACGACGGTAAGCATCGCTACCCAGCCGAACTGGCCCGCGAACGAGTAGAGCCCTCCAATCGTGGGCACGGCGTTGATCGAACCGACCAGTGCACCGATCAGTTCGACTGCGAAGGAAGCAACGGCCCCGCCGGCGAGGGCGTACGCGGCCACCCTTCGGGCGGAGGTCGAGGGCGCCATGTACCTGGAGTAATCGGAGGCGTACGGTGACCAGCTCATAAGATATGAGAAGGATATCGCGAAGACAGTCGCGAGGGTCCCCGCCGATGCCGCGACTCCGAGGCCGGTTTCCTCATTTGCGACAGCGGGTAGTCCGAAGACTGCGCTAAGATGAGGCAGCGTCAAGATGAAGACAAAGATAAAGAGCGAGCCCAGTACGACGGACATGACCCTCTCGAAGAGTTGGATGAAGTCGTGGCCATACACTGCAATGACAACCTGCAGCGCCACGAGCACCGATGCCACCAGCCCGAAGTTTGCGGAGGGGGCAACCGCCTGCACTGCCTCTGCCCCGAGGATTGTGTTTACCGTGAACCAGCCGACCGTGCTCACCCAGTTGAAGGCTCCGGGAGCGTAGTTACCCCGCCTCCCGAAGGACGCCCGGGAAGAGAACATCTGCGGGAACCCCACCTTCGGCCCCATCGCTGCGGAGAGGCCGAGGAACAGACCGCCCAGCAGGTTGCCCAGGAGCAGGACAGGCACGGCCTGAGCGACTGTCAATCCAAACGCCGCGGTCGTGAGAACGCCGATTATGTAGTCGGCGACTGTGAGGTTGGCCGCGAACCAGAGGGTGAACGTCCGGTTTGGCGCTCCGTGTCGGGCGCCCTCCGGGATGTGCTCTATTCCGAACTTCTCCACTGAGGCGGGCGAGTCAGCCAAGCCATGCGCGAGGTCGGTTGTGTCGTTCTAAGCCTTTCTACCGCGGGGTCAGAGGCCGAGCCCGACTGCCTGCAGCTTCTTCTGAAGCTCTGGCTTGCCAGCCAGCGAGCAGTAGACTGCCAGGAGCTTCAGCTGTCTCGAGACGTCAGACTCCGTTGCCTTTGACAGCTTCGCGAGCTCCTCCTTCCCCCTGGCCGAGATTACGTATCTCCTCACGTTGCCTCCGCGCTTGGGGAGCTCAGAGATCAGGCCCTTCTTGAGCAGCTCGCCCAGGATAAGATAGACCGACCCGGGGCCGGGCTTCCACTCGCCACCGGTCACTCGCTCGACCTGCGAGGAGAGATCTGTCCCTGACATCGACGACTCCGACAGAAGCCGCAGTGCCGCCAGTCTTAGGACTCCTTTGGGTGCGCTTATCAACGCACGGAGTCTGCTGGAAACCTTCTAAATACCTCACCGTCGGGGCCATTTCTCTGATTTTGAAGCCGAACATCATCGTGCACGGAGGGGCCGGGAGCGGGAAATTTGGAAGCAGCGACGTCAGGTTCAGGGAGCTCAAGAACGCGGTGGAAGCTGGGATGAACACGGTCGGGCACGGCTCGGCATTGGACGCCGTCGTGGCCGCGGTGGCAACGATGGAGGAGTCGGGTGTCTTCAACGCGGGAAGAGGTGCCTACCTCACTGCTGACGGTAGGGTCCAGCTCGACGCAGCCGTCATGACTGGCAACGGCTTGAGGGGAGCCGGGGTCGGCGCAGTGGAGTCCACGTTCAAAGCAGTTTCACTGGCGAGGTGGGTGATGGAGAATACGAGTCACGTTCTCATGGTAGGCGAGGAGACCGCTGCCATGGCCCGTGCGGCGAACCTTCCCGTCGAACAGCTGAAGCCAACCGAGTCCGTGGCCCGGAAATTCGAAGAAGCGCTCTCGGGGGCCGGGGGGAAGGTCAATCAAAGTCTCGCCCTGATGAGGAGGCTGCAGGAGGGAAACACCGTGGGTGCTGTCGCCATTGACAATGAAGGCGTTCCCGCTGCGGCAGTGAGCACCGGGGGTCTGTGGCTGAAGCTCCCGGGGAGAGTGGGCGACTCGGCCATTCTCGGGGCAGGGATTTACGCTGACGCGAAATCCGGGGCGTCCTGCGCGACGGGCACCGGCGAGGAGATTATCAGGAACGTTCTGTCGTGGCGGGCTTGCGAATACCTGAAGAGGGAAAGCGCGAGCTCGGCTGCCAGGAAGGCCATCGCCGCGATGACACGGAGCGGGGGGCCGGGTAGCGCTGGCCTGATCACAGTGGACAAGAAGGGACGCGTGGGGTTCGCTTACAACACCGAAGCGATGGGGAGAGCCTGGTACGAC
>JAJTZC010000050.1:0-7475 GCA_032906705.1 Nitrososphaerales archaeon | reverse complement strand
GTTAAGCCAGGGATAAACGAATGCTGCCATCAGGGGCAGCAGGAATATTGTTGGCCCCCAGCTAAAAGAGCTACTGCACGCGGTGTGGGCAAAGCCGCAAGAGCCAGAAACAATCGAATATGTCTGACTTCCGTTAATCGAAAAGGCCCCATTGGCGCTGTTGATGTAGTTCTGGACCCCCGTTGATCCCGCACTCAAGAGCACGCCCATTGCGAGCAGAATGGCGAAGAATCCGAAGATTGTAAGCGCCGACACCAGCCTGTAACCAGCCTTTGGCTTTAGAATGTTGATCGCAATAAGGAGGGAAAAGAGCGCGGCACCCAACAGGAACTGGTTTGTCGAGTTGGCTGGGCCAGCACCACTTGGTACAGCGAGGCCCAACAGGTTAGGGTCGAAGGTGAAGAAGAGCCCGACCGAGCCGACGGCGAACACTGTAGAAAGCACGATCAGGGCCAGATAGGCTGTCGTCTCCATGGTGTAGCCCATGAAGGAGAGGACGCTGCCTACTGGACCTCCGAAGACCCTGCTCACGTAAACGTAATCTCCGCCGCTGCGAGGGTAGCGCCGAGACATGATTGTGTACACCACAATCTGGGGGAACGACAGGACGAAAGAAATCACGGACAGAAGGACGAGGTTGATTCCCGACATGTCCTGCCCCGAGAAGAGCATGGGTGCAAGGCCTGCGATGCCGATGACGCCGAGGAGCGCGCCCACCGACATGTTGCTCAGGTTCATTGCGATGCTGTCGATGAAGGATACGTTCTTGACGAGTCCCGTGCTATCTCTGACAAAGACAGTAGGCTTGCCGCTCGTCTCCGAGTCAGGCATCACGAATGCAAAAAATCCCAGTGTATATAATCGTGCTTTCGCACTTCCGTGTTAAACGTATCGCGAGCTGTGAAACTCAGTAGCCAATCTCCGAGCTGGGTCTCAGATGTCGCATCGACTTGACGCGGCCGCACCTCTTGCACTTGTACGTCCCTCTTCCCCGGGGGTTGTAGTCCCTCGTGTCCACCACGGCCTCGTGTTCAGTCCGTGACATGCACCTCTCGCACCATCGGTATTCGGCCATTGGCTCTTCTGGTGTCAATTGTTGTCCGTTCGACAAAAAGCTTTGGCGTCTCGGCGGCCACTCCGGCTGGCCTCTCTGGCTCTCGTGGTTGGATTAATCGCCCCGGTTCTTGTCCTTACGTTGGTTTGGCGACTCTCTTCATGGGTGAGAAGGCCCGTGGGAGGAAATCCATAAATATAGAGAAGCCCAGATTTTGTAAAGAATGCAAGAACTGCAACCTCTAGTCAATATCACGCCCGTGGCCAGGGGCAAGCTGGCCGAGGTCATGGAGGCGGAGAAAGCGGGTGACTCATTCCTCAAGATCGAGGTGTATGAGGGAGGGGGATGCGCTTGCAGTGGAGGCTACAGGTACGCCCTCAGCCTGGAGCAGAACCCGGGACCTTCGGACTTGGTCGAGGAGGTCGGCACACTGAAGGTCATGGTGGAGAAGGGAGATGCCGCCCTGATCAGAGGTTCCAAAATCGACTACTTCGAAAGTCTGCAAAGGACGGGTTTCAAGATAGAAAACCCGAACGTGCACGTCGAGTCATGCGGCTGCGGCGGCCACTGACAGAATCGAACTCACATACGTCGGGTAAAGAGCTTAAGAGCAGATTCTCTTTCGCCCCGAACGGATGAAGTACGTAGAGGGATCCAAGAAGATCTTCCTCTCCACGGGGACCAGGTTTCCAAGGGAGGTCATCTGGGCGGTCGGGGTTGTCAAGCTCTCGGCGGCGAAGTCCAACGTTTCTCTCGGGCTGCTGGACGGGGAGACGGGTCGCGCGATTCAGTCAAAAGCGAGAGAACTGATGCGTGGCGACCACGACGCTAAGATTTCCGTCGACGTTTTCCAGACGGGCTCCGGTACTGGCCTAAACATGAACGCGAACGAGCTGATCGCCCAGCTGGCATCTGCAAAGCTGGGAAGGAAGGTCCACCCCAACGACCACGTCAACATGAGCCAGTCATCCAACGACGTCGGACCGACGGCCATCAGAATCGCTTCGGTGCGCGCGGTGCACGAGATGCTCTTCCCTGCTCTCGAGAAGATGACGAAGAGCCTGCGGGGTCTCTCCAGGAAGACCTCGGCAGTCTACAAGGCAGGGAGGACGCACCTTCGGGACGCGCTGCCCGTCACCATGGGCCAGGAGTTCGGCGCATATGCTGACGCATTCTCTCGGGACACACACTTCGTGTCGGACGCCACGGGCTACCTGCTCGAGTTGCCCATCGGGGGCACAGCGGTGGGGACAGGCCTGAACGCGGACCCTAAGTTCGGGGCCATGGTTTCGAAGGAAATCGCAAAGGAGGCGGGACTGCGCTTCACGGTTGCCAGAGACAGGTTCCGGGCGACCAGGCTTCTCACCGATGTGGCCTCGCTGAGCGGTGCGCTCAGGACTGTCTCGCTTGATCTCTACAGGCTCTGCCAGGACCTGCGGCTCATGTTTTCGGGGCCGCTCACAGGAATCGGTGAAATCGACCTGCCGACGCAAGGGGAGGTCGCTGGGAGCAGCATAATACCTGGAAAGACCAACCCCGTGACGGTCGAGAGCGCCCTGCTTGCTTGCGCCGAAGTGATAGGCTTGGATGGAGCCAACCAGGTCGCCGCTTCTCTGGGCGAGTTCGAGCTGGCGATGGGTGTCCCCCTGATCGGATACAACGTGGTAGCTCAGGTGAGGCTCCTGTCAGAAGCGCTGAACAAACTGGCCTCCTTGGTTGTGGATCACGTGGTCCCGATGAAGGAACGAAGCAGGAAGCTGGCGGAGAGCAGCCCCGCAATCATCACTGTAATCTCGCCCAAGATCGGGTATGACAAGGCCGCTGTGTTGGGCAAACGGTTGGCTCGTGGGGTCTCAATCAGAGCCGCGTTGAAGGAGTTGGGCTACAAGGAGAAGGAGATAGATTCTATCCTCGACCTCAGGGGACTGGTCAGGCCGGGCATACCTTCGAAGAAACTGTGATGACGGTCCACGATTAGGACGACTTCGGCATTCAGCGCCTCGCCTTCACGCCTATCTTCTCCACTAGTTTCCCGAGCTCCGAATCGTCGACCGCGTCGAGCCTCAGGTACTTCAGTATCTCGTCCTCCTTCAGGCCGACACGCCTCGCCTCGGCAACTGTGTACCTGTAAGCTTCGAGCTCGGTCGGGCGCTCGACGTACTCGAATGCCTGATCGTAGAGTTCCCGTCCCTCAAGGAACTGCCTCACGTGGACCAACACATGTATGACGTCGAGGTAGAGGAAGTCGGACTTCGCGCTCGAGAGATGCTTGTAACCGATGCATATCGTGCCCGTGTCCCTGTCGAGCCACAGGCCGGAATCGAAAGGCTCCACCCGCAGCTTCAGGTGGCGCAATGTCTTGGTCATCTCGGCGTGGGAGCCGAAGGCATTTTGAAGCGCAGTGGACGACTCCAAACCGCTGAAAACGTCGCCGAGCCTGTGTTCTCCCACTCCCACAGTCCTTCTGACCCTGAAGCCTTTCACCCGCATTACGTGACCCAGTCGGGCGTCGCAAATCAAAAGGCCCAGACTCAAAAAGACTTTACTCTATGTCGCCCTTTGCCTAACAAGAGCGACGTGCCATGATAGCAACGGTGAGCGGGATACGGGGCGTGTTCAACTCGGACATGACTCTGACAGACTTCGCCCGCTTCGCCTCGAACTTCGCTGCTTTCACCGGAGCACCTGAGGTTCTGTTGGGCAGGGACACCAGGACAACCAGCCATGCTGCGGGCAAGGCGGTCTCGGGCGCCATTCTGTCCCAGGGAGCTGGCGTCCTAGACTACGGCATGCTCTCGACGCCCGCCCTGTTCAGGGAAAGCAGAGACAAACACAGACCTGCGATCATGGTGACTGCCTCCCACAACGAGCCTGAGTTCAACGGGCTCAAGTTCATAGTCGATGGATCGGGGGCCGGAGCTGACGTGCTCGACGCGGTCGTGCGGCCGGCGACGGGCGGGCCAGGAGGTTTCGGAAGAGGCTCGGTCAAGAGTCAGGAAAGACCGCGTTACAACGAGGACTTAGTCCGCAAGTTCGGGGAAGGGTCGTGCAAGGGGGTGAGGGCGGCGCTCGACCTGGGAGGCGGTGCCACCATCTTCCACGCAGTGCCAATCCTGCGTCGGCTAGGATGTGAAGTGCTTCCCGTGAACGACGTGCCCGGGATATTCAACAGGAAGGTCGACCCGGTCGCGGACGAACTTGGGAGCCTCAGGGGCCTCGTTGAGAAGAGGAAATGCGACATTGGCCTGGGCTTCGATTGTGACGGAGACAGGCTCGTCATTGTCGACGGCAAGGGCCACAAGAGGAGCGGAGACTACATGCTCACTCTGGCGATCTCGAAGGTCCTAGAGGAATCGGGAGTGAGAGATGTCGTTGTCTCTGTAGACACAACGGCGGCGGTGGACGAGGTCGTCGGCAGGCTCGGGGGGACTGTTTTCAGGTCGAAGGTAGGGGAAGCGAATGTGGTGGAATTGATGCGTGCGAAAGGGGTCAGGATAGGTGGGGAGGGCAGCAGTGGCGGACTCATCGATGGCTCCTTCAATTACTGCAGGGATTCTATGCTGGCCGCTCTGGTGATAATCAGGGCTTTGAAGTCCGGGGGGCAGAAGTTCTACGGCACCGTGAGGAGCTACTACCAGGAGAGGGGGGCACTCCCAATGCCGCGCCAGAAGGCACTCAGAGCAGTGAAAGCGCTGGCGCGAAGCGGGAAGGCCGCAGACCTCACAGACGGCGTGAAGGTCAGGCTCGCGGGAAAGTCTTGGGTACTCGTCAGGCCCTCGAACACTGAAGACGTGGTCCGCGTGTCCGCCGAGGCAGGGACCGCAAAGGAGGCTGCTAAGATTGTCAAGACCTACATCCGCAGGGTGAAGGAGCTGAGCGGTTAGCACGCCCGACGAGCTGCAGATCATAGAGTCGATTCTCAGGTCGGCCGGTCGACTGCCCAAAGCCTACTCGAAGATAGGAGACGACGTGGCAGTGATCCCCTCGCGTGGAAGGAAGTTGGTCCTGAAGACGGACATGCTCGTGCAAAGCACGGATGTTCCTCGCGGCATGACATTCAGGCAGGCTGCCCGGAAGGCTGTGGGCATTTGCGTGAGTGATTTCGCTGCGAAGGGAACGAGGCCAGACTCATTCATGGTCTCTCTCGGCGTATCGAGGAAGACCACCGGCAAGCAGGTCCGAGAGCTTGGCCTCGGCCTTCGCGACGCGACCCGCGCCTGGAGGGTGAAGCTTGTCGGAGGGGACACGAGCGAGGCGGAGCAACTGGTCATCAGCTGCGTGATGGTCGGGTTCGGCAGCGGATATGTGAAGAGGGATGGGGCGGGCCAAGGGGACGCTGTCGTGACCACCGGGCGTTTCGGTTTCCCCCCCGCAGGGCTGAAAATCCTGGCCGGGAGAGCGAAGGCTTCAGCAAGATTCAGGCGGAAGGCCATAAGCGCCGTGCTGATGCCAAGCCCAAACCTGAACCTGGGACTGGCCCTCGCCGGCTATTGGACGGCGTCGATGGACTCGAGCGACGGCCTCGCAAGGAGCCTGCACACGCTTTCGAGGATGAGCGGTGTGGGCATGGGGATCAACACGCTTCCGGTCGGAGAAGGCGTGGCGGCGTTCGCCAGGACGAACGGCCTGTCTGTGAAGGACCTGGTCCTCGCAGGAGGCGAAGAGTATCTCATCGTCGGCACGATGAGGCCGAGTAGGGTCAGAGCCGCGGCCAGGGTCGCGAGAGCCCATGGCTGCGAGCTTGTGAAGATTGGAACCGCGACTGGGAGGGCAGGTAGGGTAGTCCTGCGCGCCGGCGGCAGGGAAGAATCGATTGCTGACGCCGGCTGGGTCCACCTAAGATGATGCCGACTTCACGACTTTGGTGAGTTTGACGAGGAGAGCGTCTGCCTTCTCCTGACTTTCCGACTCGGCGAAGATTCTGATTACGGGTTCGGTCCCGCTGGGCCTCACCAGCACCCAGGAGCGCTTGTCTGTCCATATCTTCAGCCCGTCTGTCCTGTCGACCTCTCCCTTGGCCTGGCGCTCCGCAGCCTTCATGATGGCGCTGGACTTCTTGGGGTCTATCTCTATCTTGGTCTTGGCCTGGAAGAACTTGGGGACTGAGAAGGCGAGGGCCTTCGAGAAGGCCATGCCCCTGGCCGCGAGGCACTCAAGCATCAAGGCTGTCGTCATGGCTCCGTCCCTGACCGCGATGTGGGCCGAGTAGACGCATCCGCCGTTCTCCTCGAACCCCATGAGCGCCTTTCGCTCAAGGATCGTGCGCGAGACGTCTACGCTGCCCACCTTTGTTCTCACGACCTTACCACCCCGCTTCTTTGCGACGATATCGATGGCCTGAGTGGAACCGATGGTGGTGACCACGGTGCTGTCTGGGTTCTTTTCCAGCAGGTAGTCGGCTATCAGGCAGCCGCTCTGGTCTCCCCACATCGCTCTGCCCTCCTCGTCGCAGAAAATCGACCTGTCCCCGTCGCCGTCGTATCCCACCCCCAAGTCGGCACCCACGGACCTCACGGCCTGTGACAGCTCGTTCAGTGTGGAGGGGGTGGGCTCCGGGCCCCTGCCCGGGAAGTTGCCGTCGAGAACCGAGTTCAGCGTAATGACCTTGCATCCGAGCCGCTCCACGAGGTAGGGGGCGGCCAGGCATTGCGCCCCATCCCCGAGGTCCATCACGACCGTGAACTTCCGGTTCGAGATCAACTTCGCGTTCACCTTCGATAAGACTCCTTCGACGTAGCTCTTCACGACGGATGGTTCCGAGCGGCTGACGCCGACGGACTTCCAGTCTGCTTTGGTCTGGGAACCGTCGTAGAACACCTTCTCTATCCTCTGCTCATCCAGCCTCGGTATCTCGACTCCGTCCTGCCCAAGCACCTTCAGGCCGTTGTACTGTGGCGGGTTGTGCGAGGCGGTTATCATCACGCCTCCCCTGAAACCCAGCGTCTTGACGGCGTACTGGAGGGCAGGGGTCGGGACGACCCCGGCCTCGGCCACGTCTCTTCCCGAGCTCATCAGGCCTGATACTGCTGCGTTGCCCACAGCCGGGCTAGAGACCCTGCCGTCTTGTCCCAGCAAGACCTCGCCTTCGCCGAAGTACGTCCCGACGGCCTCGGCCAGTTTGATTACGAAATCAAGGTCGTGAGAGACGCCCGGGATGAATCTGACCCCGTTGGTGCCAAAGAGTCTCTGCTGGGTAAGCGTTGCCAAGGAGGTGCAATTCATCCCTTCGAATTAAAACCCTTGTGGCTCGGAATCGGGATTCCGCCTCACGGTTGCAAAAGTTTATGTCGAATCCGAGGGCGGCAAGCCTCGGGGCCCGTAGCGCAGATCCAAAGGAGCGAAATACGGATAGCGTGGCAGCCTTCTAAGCTGTAGTGAGCCCAGCTCGCAGAGGTCGTGGGTTCAAATCCCACCGGGCCCG
>JAJTZC010000049.1:6493-7790 GCA_032906705.1 Nitrososphaerales archaeon | reverse complement strand
GTGCCCTAGCGCGCGCAGGCTGCGTTAGGGTGTCCTTCTTTTTCAGTCACTGGCAAGCCTACGGGTTTTTTCCTCCAGCTTCATTCAGGCAAGGCATCCAACGAGAGGCATACGGTGCGGAGGCCAAACAACGGCGCAGTAAGCCCTTTCCCGAGGCACCCCCATTCTTTCCTCCCAGCTGGCACTTTAGTTACCCGTGACATTGTGCGAAATGGACTTTAATACGAATTTTCTGATGTTCTATAAATATGAACAGTCGAGTCAAGGCAGCAATACTCTCTGTCATCTGCTTTTCGTCTTCTCTCTACCTTTTGACGGACGCGTACTGGGAGAGCATCATAGTCACCAAGGGAAGAGTATTGCTCGTTCAGGACGGGTTCTCATGGTGGGATCTCGGATTCACTTCGCTTCTCGCAATCTCACTCTTGATTATGGGCGCGACTTATCTGAGGCAGTTGCGTTCACGCCGATAGTCGCTACTTTGTCTTCTTGTCCGAGCTTGTCTCCTGCCTCCGGTCATTCGTACTTCCGCTTCCGCCCAGTTCATGATGCCCTAGCGCGCTGGCAGCCAGGAGTCAGGGATTCGCTTAAATAATTAATTGCATCCCTCCGGGCCCGCAGTCCAACAACCATCGCATTCAAGAATTAGTCGGCCCGACTCGATAAGCAGAGTTCCGGAATCCACCTTCAGAACCCGTTCAGGTTTGGGCCCCGCAAGGCCACCTGCCAGTCGGTATTGGAACCTTCCGTCATAAAAGCGGGTCGTCTCCCTTTTGTGTTGTTGCGCACAACACTAGAGGAGGCGAAGCAGGCCTCTTATGCTGACCCGTCATCGGGCGGTACCAATAATTTAAGTGGGCCGGTAGGATCTAGCGCTATAGAGCAATATCCAAAACATCAACGCGAGTTGTTGAAATACCTTAACGGCCTCATGGGTTCTTAATCCTAAACTGGCTTCCACACTGGCCCTTCTCAAACAGACGACCGATTATTTCGACTTCTTCTTCGGCGATTCTTTATCGCTTGGGGTACCCGGATCGGTAACGGCTATTCCTGCCGGTGAATCTGGGCAGCCAGGGTTGTGGCCTGGGAGTTTGGCGCCGCAGTATCCGCAGAAGATTAGCTCAGCCGTCTCTCGACCGAGCTCCTCGATCTTGTCGCTGAGCTCTCTGCCTTGAGGCTCAGATGATGGCCTGCCTTTTCTGTATGAACCTAACGACCCACTGGTGTTATCGGTTACGTCTTGAGGCTCAGATGATGGCCTGCCTTTTCTGTATGAACCTAACGACCCACTGGT
>JAJTZC010000049.1:0-6393 GCA_032906705.1 Nitrososphaerales archaeon | reverse complement strand
CTTGAGGCTCAGATGATGGCCTGCCTTTTCTGTATGAACCTAACGACCCACTGGTGTTATCGGTTACGTCTTGAGGCTCAGATGATGGCCTGCCTTTTCTATATATGTTGGACCTGGAAGAGTTCAAATGAATAGACCAGGCAGCGCCCAAGGCCGAGACGACGGCAATCGCGCCACCTCCAACCAAGTAGAGTAGGGTGGAGCTACTCGAAGGTGTCGAAGCAGCTGCGGCGACAGCAGGAGAGGTAAGCGTCGATGTTACTGTCGTGGTAGTTGGGGACGTGAATGTTGATGTCACAGTTGCGGTAGTGGGCGAAGTAACAGTTGACTTCTCAGTCGTTGTGACAGTCTGAGTCGTTGTTGTGGGGGAAGTCACTGTCGACGTTACTGTCGTGGTGGTAGTAGACACCGAGGTGGAGACAGAGTATGTTATCGTTAGTGAAGGACTTACCTTAGACCCTGCTTCCTTTGAATAAAAGTTGGACCAGCCGTTGATGTTCTGACTCTGCGAGGATACTGGCTTGATGACCAGTGAAATAGAACCGGTGCTCGACGCGCCAGCCACGAGCGAAGTGACGCTCAAATTATAGGTCGTTGTGCCGTTCGTGACAGAATTGGAGTCGCTATATGAAGAGCTAACGGAGCTTATCGGTGCGTTGTTCCACGTCAGGGTGTTCTCACTCCAAGCGTTATTTGTCTCACCGTAGACTCCCACGATCTGATTTACAACTGTCTGACTAAGCGAGAGAGTTAAAGTTGCGCTGGTTATCGTGACAGCAGGCGGTATGCTGGAAAGGGAAAATTTCAGCCAGCTCTGCATTTGTCTTGTTGAAAGCGCCCCCGCGGTAGCCCCACTATATTCCAACGCGGCTAACACTGTAGACGTACCAGCGATGTCACTGGAGCGGCTCGAGTCGGTATACGCGTCGTCACTTGGAGTTAGCACAACTTGACTCGTTGCTGCAGAGGCTTCTTTGATGCCAAGAGGCAAGAACACCGAGAGGGATAGAAGCGTCAGGAGGACACAAATCAGTACCCTTGTTCGTGGCGCCGTCAATACGCATATTTCTCTGTTGTAGCAAACTCTTAAACCTGTATACAACATATGTGATAATTCGTTCTGGTATTAGGTTGGGATTCGCGTAAATAATTGACTGCATCCCTTCTGGCCTGTCAGAAATCAATTTTTTCCGGAATCCACCTTCAGAACCCGTTCAGGTTCGGGCCCCTTCCGGCCCGAACCCTTCGACGTTGTTGGTGCATTTATGCGCGTGTGGTGTGACATGATCAGCATGGAGGGAGACCGCCCGCCTGGAGCAACGTTAGGTGACCCATCAAACCCTTCGACATGAGAGGTCATTCGAGTATCCGAACACGACAAATAGAGGCAGGAACGCGCTATCGTTCACACGATGCCATGGTTCTGCTCTTATTCATTCCGCACTTTACTATTTCGGCGAAGCGATTAGAGGCATGATGCGCCATCTGGACATGCGGCGGAAGGTCGACGTCGCCGCCTTCAGGGCTGCCGGCTCGCTCGTCGCCGAGTAAGCAATCATCATCGCATCCCCGTCAGGCTTGATGAGCCTGATGGTGCTCCCCTCGATGCCGCTGACCTCCCCGCCCTTCTCGAGCATGACGGACTGGTCGGTGATGTGCAGGACTGCCTCGTCTCCGTACACTTTCACGCTGCGCCCTTCTGGTCGGTTGGTCATCGTTCCCCTACGGATTCATTTGTGCGCGCTCCGCATATGACTGCGACGCAGCGCTGCGATTTCTATTACAACTACGTCGCATCTCCCGTTCAGTTGTGCTTATCAGCGTCGCTCAATTGAAAGAACACGAGCCTAGAGGCTTCGGAGCACTGGAAGTGGAAGAGAAGGTACAGGCCCGACATAACCGACAGCGAAGTCATTCTCGCGATCACTCGCGGGGCAACAGAGAGGGACCCAAGACGGCAGGGCGTCCTCCATGCGACCATGCGAATCCCGCCCTCGGGCAGAACGCTCAGGGTCGCCTACAGAATCATCGGCCCAAAGAGGTATATGATTATAACCGCCTTCTGGCTACAGAGATGAGAAATTGATCGATGTACACTACGACGAAAAGGAGGACGCGCTCGGGATACAGCTGAAGAGCAGGGGCTACTGGAAGAGCGTCGAGGTGTCCAAGAACGTGGTGATGGACTTGTCGAAGAAGGGCGAAATCATAGGCATAGAGATTCTGGGGGTCAAGGAGGCATTCAAGAAGGACGCTCCGTTGATAGTCTCAAGGGCCTCGAGCAAGAAACCCTGATCTTCTCGGGCGCGAAAGAGCAAGTTGGTCAGGCAGACCGAGGCTAGTAAGAAGCGGCGGTAGGTGCATTCTTCGCTGTGACACTGAGTGATCAAAACAGAAGAATCTATTTCGCCGTCTCTTCCACATACGACTTCGTCCAAGCAAGAAACCTATTCTGAAAGGCACTCGAGGCGCATCCACGGCTTCAGGGATTAGTAAGCCGGGCGCAAACTACCTGCTGAGTAGTAAAGTTCGACGAGAGCTTATAGTACAGGCGTTACTTCGTGGAGGGAGCCGCCCGGAGCAGCGCTAGGCGACCCATCAAAGCTGTTCGACATGAAAGGTCATTCGAGTCTCCGAGCACTACAAATTGATGCAGGAACGCGCTATCATTAGCGGACTTCGGGTGTCATCCGTGCGCGGGGCAAGACGAACCACATCAGCAGCAACTGGAAAGGAAGCTCAAGGTACCACCAGGAGAAGACGTTCGGAAGCAAGAAGATGGCAAGCAGAATGAACCATGACCCGTTCAGGAGCACACCGGAGAGCTCCTTTGACTTCGACAATGCGTAAACGAGCGCAGCAAGGGTTGCCAGCCCGCGAACGACAAAAGGGACCGAGGCGCCGAATAAACTGGTGGTAATTCCGTTTAGCGTAGGGTTAACGTTCAGCCCGAAGGCGGCCGCGCTGATTATGGTCCGCGGAGTGCGACTGAATTCAAAGAATAATGTGTCGTTGATGAATGTCGACCAGTTCGAAAGAAGAAAGGGCAGGGTCAGGGCGAAGGCGACTACTGCGCTCGAAAGAGCATACCTGAATCTGCCTGACCTGAGTGACCAGATTGCAAAGATAGGGTACAACAGCCACGTGAATTGACTTGAGGCTAGAGCCACTCCGAATAGGATGGAAGCGTAAACGTTTCTTCCCCGGAGCCAGAAGACGACGGATGGCCCGAGGAACGCCATGGCGACAAGGGTGTTGTTTGGGTAGGAGGTCGAGAAGAGCGGTGTGAATGGGAGGAGCAGGTACACGAGGGTCGCTGTCCGGGCCCGGTTGCCCCCAATAGCGTAGATTCCCCACGCGACCAGGAGGTCGGCAGCAATCAAGCCCAACCTGATGTCCCAGACAGAGGCGAAGGGCGCCAGGAAGAGGACTACGCCCGGCAGGTATACGAACACGTTAGACGCACCAGGGGTAGCGAGCCACGCGGGAATGGCGACGAAGTTGAAGCCGTAGGGATCGATGCCCCTCAGTATTGCCTGAGCTGCCTGGGTGTCATAATAGTAGACGTCCAGAAGAGGGGGAAGCAGCCAAGCCATGAGCAGCCTGGCGGCGAGGGCAGTCAGGACCAGGGCGGCGAATCCAACGTTGGGGCGGAAGCTGCCTAGGGCGCTGACCAATTAGTCTCTCGGCGCGCGCCTTCAGCACGAATCTCAAATACTCTTTCGCCTTGAGCCGGTCGGGAGAGATTGGACTTCATCCCGATTAACAGGCCCATCCTGGGTGAGAGGGAGAAGAGGGCGGTCCTCTCGGTCCTCGAGAGCGGCAAACTCACCGACGCCTCCTTCGAAGGCGGAAAGATGGTGCGACAGCTGGAGGGGAAGCTGAGCAGACTCCTTGGCGCAAAGGAAGTCGTGGCGACAAACTCCGGGACTGCAGCCCTGCACTGCGTCATGCTGGCGCTTGGGATAGGAAAGGGTGACGAGGTGGTCTTGCCCTCTTTCACTTTCGTATCTACGGCCAACGTGGTTCTCGCGTGCGGCGGGAGGCCGGTCTTCGTGGATAGCAAACGCGACTACAACATCGACCCGGCATCCATTGCAAAAGCGATTACAAGAAGGACAAAGGCGATAATGCCAGTCCACCTCTATGGGTATCCGGCCGACATGGCCGAAATCAGGGAGATAGCCAACAAACATTCGATTCCGATGGTCGAAGACGCCGCAGAGTCGCTGGGCGCCGAATACAGGGGCAAGCAGACTGGCACCCTTTCTCGGGCGGGGTGCTTCAGCCTCTACGCAAGCAAGGTCGTGACCTCCGGCGAAGGAGGAGCGGTGTCGACTAATGACAGAGCGTTCGCAGACAGGTTGAGGATTGTCCGGAACCACGGCATGCTGCACGGGTACGACTCCAGGCACCTGGGTTTCAACTACAGGCTCACGGAGACGGCCGCGGCTATCGGGTCCGTCCAGATGGACAGGCTGGAGGGCTTTGTGAGGGCGAGGGTGAGAAATGCGCGATACATGATAGAGCGCTTCTCCAAGCTGGAGGGCGTCGAGTTCACTCAGGATGCGGAAGACAGGACGCATGTCTTCTACCTTTTCACGCTCAGTCTGAAGAAGAACCGCGACGAGATTCTACGGAGACTGAACAAGAGGGGCGTCGGGGCTGCAGTGTACTTCAGGACTCCGGTCCACAGGACTCCGCTGTACTCCGCCACAGGCTACGGCAGAATCAGGCTCGGGAACGCGGACTACGCCTCTCGCCACGTCATCTCTCTCCCAGTCCACCCAGCCGTCGGAAGAGAGGGGCTCCGAAAGATCGCCGGCGAGTTCGTCTCGGCCTGCTCCCTCATGCGATAGGCACGCTGGAAGATCGCCTTGAAAGCATGCGTAGTCGTCCCGACGTACAACGAGAAAAAGATGATTCGTGCGCTGGTTCAGAGCGTCGAGAACAACTCGCCGCCAGACATGGAGATCCTATTCGTTGACGATTCGAGTCCCGATGGCACCGCCGACGAGGTGCGAGGCGTGGCGGCCACCGACGCGAGGGTCCATCTGCTGCTGAGGCCTCGCAAAGCCGGGATAGGCGCAGCCCACCTTGATGGCTTCAGGAAAGCTCTCGAGACCATCAAGCCAGACGTCATAATCGAAATGGACGCCGACCTGCAGCATCCACCCCAGAAACTCGTCGAGCTGGTTTCGGCTATCGCTGGAGGGGCGGACGTGGCCGTGGCCTCCAGAAAGGTGAAGGGCGGAGGGACGGTTGGTTGGAGCATCTGGAGGAGGGCAGTGAGCAGGGGGGCGAATTGGATGGCCAGGATCGTTCTCGGTCTAGGAGTCAGGGACTCGACCTCAGGATACAGGGCGCTCAGCTCGAGGGCCGCCTCGGTTCTCGTGAACAGCAACCTCCCTACGTCGAGCTACTCCTTCCAGGTCGCATCTCTCTACCTCCTGAAGAAGGAGGGGATGAAGATGGTTGAGGTCCCATTTACTTTCCAAGTGCGGATGGTCGGCAAGTCGAAGATGGGCTTCGGCGAGATCCTGGAGTTCTTCTGGTCCGTACTGAAGCTTCGCCTGAGAGGAGTTGACTGAGCGAGGCAACCAGCTCCAGCAGATGTTGAGTGGATGTCGTTATCCACTCCCAACAACTTTCTGCCTTGAGGCGGAAGCCCGCCTGAAATCACTGGGGTCAGGTCTGAAAGCCTTATTTTCACTCAGGTCACTTCGCGCGTGATTGTCGGTCAACTGGTCGCTCCCCTTCGACGAGAGTCTGAAGGCAGACGGCTGGAAGACCGTCAGACCCCGGGAGTACATCGACTCACACCTGAAGTCGGTCCAAGACGGGCCCGAGTTCTGGTCGAAAGTAGCCAGCGAGCTCGAGTGGTTCAAGAAGTGGGACAAGGTACTGGATGACAGTGAACCTCCCTTCTACCGTTGGTTCGTCGGCGGAGAGCTGAACGCAAGCTACTTGTGCGTCGACAGGCACGCGAGGGGTCCGCTCAAGGACAAAGTAGCCATCCTTTGGGAGGGCGAACCGGTCAATGAGGGCGAGCCGAAGGAGGTGCGACGCATCACGTATGGAGACCTGTTCGCAGAAGTGAACAGACTGGCCTACCTTCTGAAATCGAGGTACGGGATCAAGAAGGGAGACGCCATTGGCATCTACATGCCCATGGTCCCCGAGTTCCCGATGGTTATGCTTGCTGCGTCGAGACTCGGGGCTTGCTTCACGGTCGTGTTTTCCGGCTTCAGCGACGACTCCCTAGCGGAGCGACTTCAGGATGCCGACGCGAAACTTCTGGTCACCGCGGACGGTGGCTGGAGGCGAGGGAACGTGATTAAGCTGAAGGAGATTGCTGACAGCGCGGTCGCGAAGGCGCCCTGCGTGAAGCAC
>JAJTZC010000048.1:0-7922 GCA_032906705.1 Nitrososphaerales archaeon | reverse complement strand
GACTTCCTGTAGGGACCCCGCCTCCGCTTCCTTGCCTTCTTCTTGCGTTCCGACCGGTTCAGCAGCTGGTACTCAGGCTCGCTCATTTAGGCATCTTGGAGAACGCGACCATGCTTACCATTCCGGCCACTCTGAACGCGAATTCCTTGAAGAATGTTGCCGCGGGTGAGTCGGGCTTGGCTGCTATTACCGGGACGCCAAGGTCGGACTGTTCCCTGACCGACGTGTCGAGAGGAATCTCTCCTAGGAAGTCGACGTTGAGCCGGGCGGCGATGCTCCTTCCTCCACCCGAGGAGAAGATGTACGTCTTTTCCCCGCAGTGAGGGCAGAGGAAGTAGCTCATGTTCTCAACGACGCCCAGTATGGGGACGTCGAGTTTTCTGAACATCGCAAGCGCCTTTGCCGCAATGTTGAGGGCGGCATCCTGAGGCGTGGTGACTATGACCACACCTCCGAGAGGCACCGATTGCGCCAGGGTCAGCGACGCGTCCCCGGTACCGGGGGGAAGGTCAACAACAAGATAGTCCAGCTCGCCCCAGTCGACCTGCGTCAGGAGTTGCCGAACAGCGCCCGCGACAAGGGGCCCCCTCCAGATCAGGGGCGTCTCGTCCTTGTAGAAGAAGCCGAGCGAGGCGACCTTGACTCCATGCGCTGTGGCTGGCACTATCTTCCCGTCATTCACGCTAGTTTCGGGGCTGACACCCATCATGTGAGGGATGTTCGGCCCGTAGACGTCGGCGTCCAGTAGCCCGACCTTCGCGCCCGACGCGGCCAGCGCAGCGGCCAGGTTAACGGCGATTGTGGACTTGCCCACCCCTCCTTTCCCGCTCGCGACGGCGATCACGTTCCTGACTCCCTTCAGCACCTCGGCTTGGCCATACTCCCTCGTCGCGAAGACATTGGAGGATGTCTTCATCAAGACCTCCTTGACCCCGGGAAGGCCAGCGACCTCGGCCCTGGCTCCGTTCTCAATCTTGCTTCGCAACGGGCAGGCTGGCGTGGTGAGGTTTAGCGTGAAGCTGACCGTCCCACCGGAGACGCTTACTCCCTCAACCATGTGCAGCGAGACAATGTCCCTACCGAGCTCGGGGTCGGTTACCCTTGAGAGCGCCTTCAGGACCTCTCCCTGGTCGAGCATTTCTACTGCTACGAACTCTCAGCCGTGTATAAACATGTGGCCGGAATTTCCGACTCGCTGTCTCGGAGACGGGTTTAAACAATCGTGCATTAGGCTCCGCGGGGATGGGCCAGCTCCAGGTGATACCTGTCGGGGGCATCCCGGAAGTGGAGCCAGGCGCGAACCTTGCGGACCTAATTCTCGCGGGCCTGAAGAAGTCAGGCATCAGGCTTGCCAGCAACGATGTATTGGTTGTCAAGCAGAAGGTCGTCTCAAAGGCGGAGGGGCGGCTGGTGAACCTCGACTACGTGAATCCCGGCGAGCTCGCCACGAGGATCGCCAATGAGCAGGGAAAGGATGCGAGGCTGGTTGAAGTCGTCCTCGGCGAGTCCACGCGCATCGTCAGGGTGGGGCAGGGCGTGATAATCACGGAGACTCGGCAGGGTTTTGTCTGCGCAAACTCAGGAGTAGACAAGTCCAACGTGAGAGACGGGTACGTCGCCCTCCTACCCGTCGACCCGGACAAAAGCGCCAGGGCCATAAGGAAAGGTCTGGAAAAGCGGAGCGGAAAGAAGCTGGCCGTGATCGTCAGCGACACATTCGGAAGGCCGTGGAGGAAAGGCCAGACGGACGTGGCGATAGGCTGCTCGGGCATCGACCCGCTCTGGTCGTACAGGGGGAAGGAGGACAGGTACGGCTACACGCTCAAGGTGACCGAACCTGCTGTGGTGGACGAAATCGCGGCTGCCGCCGAACTCGTGATAGGGAAGGTCTCCGACACCCCCGCCGCTGTGGTCAAGGGGGTCAAGTACGTCCGCAGCGAGCGGGGCGTCAAGGGGCTCATCCTCGAGAAGGAGAAGGACCTCTTCAGGTGATCTGATGAGGGTCGTAGCGCTCGCTGGTGGGACAGGGTCAGCAAAACTTCTCAGAGGGCTCGCAGCACTCAGGGCACAACTCACCGTCGTCGCCAACGTGGGCGATAACTACTGGGTCCACGGCCTCTACGTCTGCCCAGACGTCGACGTCGCGATGTATTCTCTAGCCGGGCTTGCAGACCCGGGGCGCGGTTGGGGCATCGCGGGCGACAGTTTCAGTGTACTCGGGCAGCTGAAGAGGCTGGGACAGGAGACCTGGTTTGGTCTGGGTGACAGGGACCTTGCCACCGCAATCCTGAGGACGAAATTGCTCGGAGAGGGCCGTTCGCTGACGGAGATCACGCAAAGGCTCTGCGCACAACTCGGAGTGAAGCCGCAGATCCTTCCTGTTACCGATTCCCCCGTGGAAACGCATATGGTCACTCGTCGGGGCGAGATGCACCTTCAAGAGTATTGGGTCAGGTACAGGGGGAGGCCCGCGGTCGAGAGTGTTCGGTATGTCGGGGCCGAAGAGGCGCGTCCGACAGCGCTGGTCCGGAAGGCGGTCTCCGACGCCGACATTGTTGTGCTCTGTCCAGCCAACCCGGTCAGCAGTATCGGGCCGATGCTTGCAGTTCGCGGAATGAAGCAACTTCTGTCGAGATGCAAGGGGAGGAAGGTTGCCCTCTCCCCGATGGCAGGACGTGCCCCGTTCAGCGGACCAGCTGGCAAGTTGATGGAAGCGCTGGGAATCCGGCCCGACTCGTTCGGGGTCGCGTCGCTCTACTCCGGATTCATAGACGAGCTGGTCATCGACAAGCGCGACAGGGGCCTCAGGGCTGAGATCGAACGGTTGGGTGTGAGCTGCTCGCTTACGGACACATTCATGGCGAGCGGAAGAGAGGAGAGAAGGCTTGCGACGGTGCTTACCCGAGCTTGAAAGGTCCCGCTATCATCATACCTTTCAAGGGTCAGGACCACAAGTCGCGGCTCGCGCCAATGCTGGACGAGCCGCTCAGGAGGGAGCTGGCGTGTCTGCTGCTCCGCGGAGTTCTCCGAGCCGTGAAGCAGGCTGGCCTCCAGAGGCGCTGCTTCGTGGTTTCTTCTGACCCCTCAGCTGGAAAAATGGCGAGGAGGTCGGGCGCAAGCTTCGTAACCGAGGAGAAGGATGCGGGCGTGAACAGCGCGGTGCGTGCCGGGCTAAGGGAAGCGCACGAGTTTGAGCGGCTTATCGTAATTCCTTCTGACCTTCCTCACCTTTCTCCCGAAGATGTGAATTCGGCGCTGGAGCTTGGAGAAGCCAAGGAGTTCGTGATCGCCCCTTCTAGGGCCTTCAACGGCACCAACCTCCTATTCTTCACGAGGGCACGCCCTCCCCAACTCTCCTTCGACCAGAACAGCTTCTGGAACCATCTAGCCAGCGCTGCTAGCCGAGGCCTGTCGACCGGGGTGCTTACCAGACAGGGGATCCTGTTTGACCTTGATTCGCCAGATGACGTTGGACAGATGGTCAGCCTCGGACTGAACGCCGAGGCGACTAGGTTCATCAGGCGGTCCTCTCGCAGGTGAAGCTCCTAATCGAGCGGTGCTCATTCTGGCCCGACGGTTCGGGTTCTGTGCTGGTGTCGGAAGGCCTCGTCGAGGGGGTTTCTCAAGACGAGACGTTGCCTGCCTCAGATGGCACGGTCAGGCTTGACGCTGCTGGAGGGACACTGCTCCCTGGGCTTGTCGACAGCCACTGCCATCCCTTCGAGCTCGGCTGGCTGAAAAGAAACGTCGACTTGCGGGGAACTGGTAACATCACAGCTCTCAGGCTTCGAGTCTCTGGAAAGGCTCAGAGGAGCGCCCCGGGTGACTGGGTGGTTGGGATGGGATGGGACCAAGAGGCTCTCTCCGAGCGGAGGTTCCCCAATCGTTGGGACCTGGACGACATCACCCCGCAGAATCCCGTGATCCTCGGGAGGGTCTGCGGGCATATCGGGCTGGTGAACACGCGGGCGATAGAAGCACTGGGGCTGGAGGCGCACGTAAGTGAAGAGTACGAGAGAGACGCAAGCGGGACCCTAACCGGGATCGTCAAGGAGCGGGCGCTTGTTGGGGCGTACGCCCGCTTGCCCGGCAAGTCCGCAGCCACATGCATCGCCGACATCTCTTCGGTCGAGGTCGATGCCTCGAAGCTCGGCTTGACCAGCCTTCATACGATCGTGTCTCAGGACGAGTTCAAGGAGGAGCTCGAGGCGCTTTCCCTGCTCCAAAGAGAGGGGCGCCTTCTTCTCAAGCACAGGGTGTACATTCCGCCCGATGCTGTCGATTACGTTGGCCGGCTTGGGAGCAGGCTGAACAGTGAAGGAGCGAAGATCAACGGTATCAAGCTCTACGCCGACGGCTCCCTTGGGGCTCGAACGGCGGCCCTTCGCGAACCATACAGCGACGACCCGGCTAATAGCGGTCTACTCAGATACACAGACGAAGAGCTGACCACTCTCGCGAACGACGCGGATTCGAAGGGCTACCAGGTCATTGTCCACGCGATTGGGGACAGGGCGGTCGAGCAGACGATTGCAGCCCTTGCTCCGCTGACAGGGAGAGGCAACCCTAGAAGACACAGGATCGAGCACGCCAGCCTGCTTCCGAAAGAACTCCGTTCCAAGGTCAAGAAGCACGACATACGCGTGGCCGTTCAACCGAGCTTCATAGTCTCTGACACCTGGGCCCGACAGAGGCTGGGGGAGGATCGAACAGAGGATCTGTACCCACTGAGGTCGCTAATGAAGGACGGGATTCTAACATCCGCGGGCTCAGACGCGCCCGTGGAGACCCTCAACCCTCTCATCGGCATGTGGGCCGCCATGGTCCGAGCTGGGTACGGAGCGCGGGAAGTCCTGGACACTCAACAGGCCGTCGCAATGTATACTACGAACGGGGCTTCAAACGGACACGACAAGGCCGTGGCCCGGGTCTCGGCAGGCATCACGGCCGACCTAACCCTGCTCGACTCTGACATCCGGGACATGCATCCTGCGCTTCTCAGAAAGGTGGCGGTCCTCGCGACGATCGTCGGAGGGAGATTGGCCCATTCCTATGCAGCCTAGGTCGGCTTTGCCTTGTGGAACTGGCCCGTCTTTCCGTAGCTGAGGAGTCCTGCGTAGATGGACCAATGTATGAGGAACTCGTTGATGGTCGACTCGTTGACCTCAGGTTGGTAGTGCCATTTGATCCCCCGCTTCATGAGGGCATCCGCGACTTCCCTGGCAGTAACCGCCCGCTTCTTGGATGCGAGCTCGACCGCCGTCTTGAACGGCTCGATCAGGGCAAGCCTGTCTCGGAGGGTCCTCACCTTGTTCTTTGAGGTCTTCTGAAATCTCAGCCCATCCTCCGTGAGGCAGATGTCCCCTTTCTCGAGTTTGACCAAGCCCAACATCTCCGCTGCAGAGATGATGGGGAAGAGCACTGCGACATCTGCCCCCAACTCATCTGCCAGGCGCGGGACGTCGAGCCTCGGCCCCATGCCTCCAGTCACCTCGACCAAGCTTATCACCTGTCCGGGCCTCACATTGCCAGGAAGCACTAGTGACGCCGGGGTCGAAGCGGGGCGCGAAGCTACCATGGCGGATTCGTCCCGAGCCCTCGCAGGGGTGATTTAAGGGGAATCAAGTGACTCATGATAGGAGCGAATACACCTTGTCCACCCAGGCGAAGAACTCCCCCGACTTCTTGTTCCTCGGCCTCGGCAGGTCGATCTTGAACTCCCCGACCACCCGTCCCGGCCTTGCAGAGAGCACGACGACCTTGTCAGCGAGCTCTATGATCTCCTCGACGTTGTGGCTGACCATGACTACGCTCTGAACTGGCGTCGATGGGTTGATCAGAAGGGAGTAGATCTCCTTTCGCAGCCGCTCGGCCGTCAGGTCGTCAAGTGAGCTGAAAGGCTCGTCCATAAGGAGGACACGCGGGTCGGTCGCGAGGGCTCTCGCCACGCCCACCCGCTGCTTCATCCCTCCCGAGAGCTCCCCTGGGTACACGTGTTCGAACCCCATCAGGCCGGCATCTTCGAGCGCCTTCTCCGCCTTTTCCTTCTTCCCTCCGTCAGTCATGTCGCGCCTGGAGCTCAACCCGAACTGCACGTTCTCCAGCGCGGTCCTCCAGGGCAAGAGAACGAAGTTCTGGAAGACAAGGGCGATGTCGTTGCGCGGCCCGGTCACTTCGGAGTCCATGACCTTGACGATGCCCGACGTGGCCCTGCTGAGTCCGCCTATGATTCTTATCAGAGTGGACTTGCCGCAGCCCGAAGGGCCGGTAATGGCGACTAGCTCGTCCTTCTCAGCTGTCAGCGAGACGTCGGCAAGTACTGGCAGTGTTTCTTCTTCCTTACGGTAGTCCAGACTAACGTGCGCGACAGATACGATAGTCTTCCCAGCCGCAAGCTGGGCGAGACCGTCTGACATTAGCGGCCCCCGCCTTCGTTAGCGGTTATACGCATAACGCTTCGTCGCACGGTGGTAGACCCTCCTCCATACGGTCAGGTTGAATGCAACGATTAGCGCCGTCATGGAGAGGACCGCCAGGGTCAGGGTCAGGTAGTCTCCCTGGCCGGTTGCGATGGTGATGGTCTTCCCTATGCCCGCCCCAACCTGCGTCAGTAGGGTAGTCGAGCCGTCCGGGTTAGTGGTTGTGAAGTACTCCGCGATAATGAGCGCATTCCAGGCGCCCCCCACAGCTGTTATCGACCCAGTGACCAGTCCCGTCAGAGCGCCGGGGATGAAGACATTCCTCCATGCCGACCACCCACCGACGTGGAAGACACTAGGGAGAGACTTGAGGTCGGCTGGGAGCGTGCGCACACCAGCCATCACGTTGAAGATGATGTACCAGACTATTGAGAGCATGATGATGAGAGCCGCCACCGCCTCATCCAAGTGGCCGAAGACTGGGATCAGTACAATCGCTGGCAGGAGGATTGGGGCCGGGATGGATGATATCACTTCGAGGACCGGCGACACGGTATCGTATAACTTGAAGTTCAGCGAGATAACGATTCCCAGCGGGAGCCCTATCGCGACGCATATCGCGGTGACATACCACACCCTGACGAAAGAAGCACCGAGTGCGTAGAGCACCGATACCTCCGTGGAGGCGATTGTGGAAAGCGACGGCAGCTGTCCGAGGCCTTGGGTCCCGGAGCCAGCGATGCTACCAATCGCCAGCAGGAGGAAGAGCCCAAGGAAGATCAATACTGAGTACTTGATTCCCCTCCTGAACCTCGAGATGGCGGATGTGAACTGGTCGACTCCTCTTCCCTGGGTCAGAAGGAAGAGCTTGGAGATGCTCCGTTGGTTTACCCATGAGTAGATTTTCATGATTGGGTCGCGGTGGACCTCCCTCGGTTCCTCCATCATCTTGTACTTCTCCGACCACAGTGCGAACTCTCTCAGGAAGACGAACCTCCAGATGATCACGGCCGATACCAGCCCCCCAATCATCAGGGCATAGTCGGCGTAGTCTCCAGAGCTGAAGAACTGCGTGGCCCCGATGCCAATCCCGTAGGTAACCGGCACCTGAGTAGAACCGACGGCAATGATCTCGCTCGCCACCAAGAAGAAGAGTCCGACCGCCCACGAGGTCTGGGTGTTGTAGGCAATCCTGCTAAGCGAAGCGGGGATGTAGAGCGACTTCGTTCTTTGCCAACCGCTTGCCTCCGACATGTTCAGAAGGTCGGCATAGTCCTGCGGAATCGCCTTGACTGCCTCGTAGACCCCGAACGCGATGTTCCATGACATGCTCGTGAAGATGAGGACTATGACGGCCAAGTTGGCGCCTACGCCATTGTGAAGCACACCGTAAATCCCCCCTATGACGAACGGGAAGAACCCCAGGATAGGGATGGACTGGAAGATGTCGAGCAGAGGCAGAATCACCGTCTCGGCGCGCTTTTTCCTGGCTGCGACAATTCC
>JAJTZC010000047.1:0-7945 GCA_032906705.1 Nitrososphaerales archaeon | reverse complement strand
CGGTTTCGTCCAGCCTTCTGACCACGTGGCTCGCGGTAAGAATGTGGCCTTCGCCGTCGATGACCACGCCCGTACCGGTCCTTCCGTCGAGGCCCACGCTCACAACGGACGGTGAGGCGCCCCTCGCCGCATCCTCGATCGCCCCCGAGAGACGTTGCAGGAATTCAGAACTGTTTGTTTGCATTGTTACCGTCAGGTCCTAGGAAACGGCCTCTACTTGTTGATGGGGTACGCTAGGAACTAGGTCACGTCAGCTGGGCATGAAGTAAGAGGGGAAGACCTCGAAGAGTAGAACACTTCCGGGCTTCGCTTCCGTATAGGACCTTGAGATGTGGGCAAGGAGCTGATGCGCCGCCCTGACAGCGTTCGCGAGTTCCTTCCCCTGCAGCAACCGTCCCTCTATCGTGAGCTCTAGCGACGTGAACCTTGCGTCAAGCTGCACCTTTCCGTCATCCGTGACCCACTTCATGACTAGGTCGCCTTCTCCCTGCGAGGAGCCTAGCCAGCGAAGGCTGCCGAACCACTTTCCCTTCAGTGCGCGGAAGACCTGCTGCAAGCTCAGGTTTGAGGGCAGCATCGTCTTCAACAGGGTCATTCGTTCCCCCGAAGCCTCAATCGGATGAACCATTAGGTATTGGCGGCCCTTCGGCGTCACCAGATACCCGTCCTCACCCCTCTTGACTATGCTCTGTTCCTCCAACCTTTCCAAGACCCTCGAGAGGGTTTCCGGATGCGTCCGAACCCTCCTCTTCAGGCCTTCGAAAGAGAAGGATGTCAGGTCCTCCTCTTCTAAGATCCGCAACACGCTCATGTCCCTGTCGCTCATCGTCCCGGAATCCTCGATGCCGCTGTCAATTGTGGGCCGCAATACTACTGCCGTTACTGGTGTCCAAGGGGCTTATTATTTCCAGCGCCCAATGTGGCGAGGAAAGGCGTCAGTTGCAGTTGGAACCTCAGGAGAGTGCGGTCGCTAGTAGTTCTACTTCCCCTTGTAACAGTAGTATGGGTAGCCCCCGTTGACCAGGTCCACGGCGCGCTCGACGACCTTGTCTGATATCTCCTTCCATTTCTCGTTCCAGTTGATTCCTTCGACGTCCAGCTCCTTCTCATCGATGTTTGTCTTCGACGGCACCCTCGTCCAGATGGGCGTCCCGTAGAACGGCTTCACTATGCGTACGTCCCAGCGGTTGCAGTGCGTCTTTGAGCCCTCGCCGAAGAACTGGCACTCGTGGCAGTAGCGCGACAGGAAGATTATCTCCTTGGTCCTCTTGACGGTCTTGCCTATCTGCTCGAGTAGCCTCTCGGACTCCTTCCTGATCATCTCCGCGAGTTCTTTCTGTCCCTCCTCTGTGTTGGCGTAGTACTCCGGGTTCTCCGCCACCGCTTGGTACCAGCTCGCGAACTCGTTCTGCTCGGACAAACTGCGGGTTATCGCAGCCTTCGGACTAAAAAGCCTGACGCGCACTTCCGGAGTTCACAACAGATAAATATCGAAAACGCCTCTCATTGCAGGTCTGGCGCGCAGCGTGCTACGACGGGCGAACTGGACTGACCGTAAAGGTCAGGATGATGACCCTATTGCTGCGCGTCGACTCTGTTTGATTGCCTCGAGTGAAGTGGTGAGCTTCGCACCATTCTTCGACATGAGCCGCAGAGCCGAAGTGGAGTCACCGATGTTCGCGTCGACTCCCCTGACGCAATCCGTCATCACGTTGACCTTGAACCCGGCCACTAGGGCGTCCAGCGAAGTCTGTTTGACGCAGTAGTCTGTGGCTAATCCCCCTACGAAGAGCTCTTTCGCGCCGATGCTCTTCAGCTGCCTCTCTAGACCTGTGCCCTGAAACCCGGAATATGCCTCGAAGTCCGGTCTTGTCGCCTTGCTGATGATGATTGACCCGTCGGGGACGTCGAGGTCCCCGTGGAATTCTGCCCCCTTGGTTCCTGCGATGCAGTGAGGCGGCCAGACACCTCCTTGTTCCTTGAACGAGCAATGGTTTGGAGGATGCCAGTCCCTGGTGAACACCACGGGCAGTCCGGCGTCGCGAAACGATTCGATGGTTCGGTTCAACCGAGGCACGACCGAGTCACCATCCTTGACAGCCAGTTTGCCTCCTGGGCAAAAGTCGTTCTGGACATCGACCACGATCAAGGCGGCCTTCGGCAAAGAGGTCACCTCCGAGAGAGCGACGGCTGGGAGGACGCGACTTCGCTCAGGCTCTTGGCTACGTTCGACCGTATCCTCTCGATGCCCTCGTACTTCCGGACCAGCCTTCCTTTCTGGAGGAGGGGTTTGAGCAGGGGAGTCGACCCTAGAGGCTTGGGAGAGCCTGAGAGGGTCACCAAGTCCCTGAAGCCTCTCGACCGGTAGACCGCCTTCTTTCCGCCTAGTCCTCCCCTCTTTGCCCTGAACTGCCTTCGGCCGCGCTCCGTGACCTCGACTATCTTCGCGCTCAGGTCGATTACAGGAGGATAAGCCACCGCTGTGCCCACCCCGAATCCGTCCACGATGTCGCGCAGACTGGCGACGGCGTCCTCGTCCAGCCTTCCCGAGGCAATCAGCTTCACCTTCTTACCTCCCCTTATGTCAAGCTCCCAGCGCGTCTCCTCGATGATATTCCGAAAGTCACCCCTTCGCGAAGCGGGCGTATCCAGCCGCACCCCCCACAGCTTGGGACCGAGGACTTCTAGCGCCTTGATCGCCTCTGTCTTCTCGTCCCAGAAGGTGTCCGCGAGGACTATTCTCGGTACGCTCTTGTCGATCGTCTTGTCAAAGAGCTTCCACGCGCGTTCTTGGTCTCCAAGAATCTGGATGAGAGCGTGAGGCATCGTGCCCGAAGCGGCGATCTTCAGTAGCCGTGCGCCTAGGACATTGGAGACGCCGTCGAAACCAGCGATGTAGCACGCTCGCTCGACCAGAGCTGAGAGGGCGGGATGGACCCTCCTTGTCCCGAAGCTCAGCAGCAGCCTGTCCCCAGCCGCGACCCTGAACCTGGCCGCGCGCGTCGAAATGCTCGTGAAAGAGGAGAGCAGACCGAGCAGAGGGGTCTCATATTCTACAAAGTCAGCGTACTTGCCCTCGATAACCATCAACGGTTCGTAGAGCGCGGTAGACCCGTCGGCCACGAAGACCGAGCCTTCATCGAACGCCCAGACGTCGACTGGAAGCCCTTCGAGAAGCTTGGCAACCTCGTAGATGCCCGTGAGCACGCCCCAGTTCTGGGGATAAGGCACGCCCCTCGCGTAGACCTCCATGACGACCCTCGAGTCGATGCGGTTCTCCTGGAGGACATGCTTCGTATGGAGGAAGTACTCGTCGGTGGTCTCCGCCTTCTTTATCTCGTCCTCGCTTGCGAGCCAGAAGAGCCTGTCGTCCAAGTCGATGTTCCGCATTTTCTGACGGGCGTCCGCGAGCTGTCGCTCAAAAAGGGTTCTGTCTCAGCAGCCCGCTTTCACACGCGCGAGCGGCTCTCCTAGCCCTTCCAGTTGCCCAAGTGGGCGAGAATGTCCTCGTGCGACCTCGCGAAGTCTTCCTTTCGGAGCTTACGCATGTCCACGAACCCTAGCTCCCTCCAGGCTGCGTGCGGCCCCACTTCTGCCCTCTCGCCCGTAAACAGGAACTCTAGGTCCCAGTGGTTCTTCGGCCCGTAGACCTCGGAGAAGACGAGCGGTCCGTCCAGCTTTTGGTCGTGAAGACCCAGCTGCTCGCTCAGGATTCTCTTCGCTGCTTCCTGGGGGGATTCTCCGTAGATTAGTTGCGATGCTGGAAGCATCCACCCCTTGCTGTTCCGTTCGGCTCTTTCTTTGTCAAGGGCTCCGACCCGGTCCCAGGGTCCGTTGACGTCCAGCTTGCCGAGCAGGACCTCATTCGGCTTCCCCGTCCTCGTCAAGATCACGAACGAGGAGAGACAGAAGCCTCCGTCAGGTATCTGTTCGATTCTCGGCGGTTTGCTTGTCCTCGAGAATCTGGTGAAAGGTCTTTCGGATAACATGAAGTGAAAGAGTCGTTTGTCGTAATTAAGGGTTGGAGTGCAAAAATCTCCGTTAAATACGCCGGCGCTTGGGAATGCTTTAGGGCCGGTAGTTCAGCGGTACGAACGCCCGCCTCGCACGCGGGAGAACCCGCTTGGGTCCCAAGGTCGGGGGTTCAATTCCCCCCCGGTCCACCTTTGGAGCGATACCTCAGATGAACGAGTGCGGGCACTGAATCGGGTTGCTGCTCTTCACGTAAACTTGCGTGCGCTCGAGGGACGCTGAGCCTCCATTCTGACAGCTGTTTGATGACCAGAGAGGCCGTAGCGAACAGTAAGACTGTCAAGATGATTGGGACGATGATGTCTCTCGGTTACATGGTACCATAGATTCACCCAATCTCGGAGAACTGGTCAGGTTCAGCCCGAAGAGGTCTGGCCCTGCAGGACAGGATCCTCAATCGGCCTAGACTGGCTGATCGCGTCCAAGTCCGCGTCGGCATCTGCGAATCTCGAAGGGTCAGGGAAGGTCCTCTTTGAGAGGATAATCTCCTTCAGGATGCTTATCTCCTCGAATGAACAGTTCACCGAAATGAAGCCGACGAGCTGACCTTCGTGGAAGTACAGCTGGAAGAATCCCTTGTCTTGGCTGAGCCTGCCCCTCCTGACAGATACGGTCTTCCTGCTCAGGTCGCCGTAGGCTCTTATCTTGAGGTCGAAGGCATACGAATAGAAGAAGGGTAATTCCATGAAAGACAGCTTCCTTCCAGTCATGTTGGCACCGCCAATCATGCCGTGCTTGGCGGCCACATCGAAATGCTCTACCCTGAGGTGCCTCCCGAATACTGGACTGTAGAAACGCGCCACGTCCCCTGCCGCGAAGACTCCGTCCTCTTCTGTTGCAAGATGTTCGTCGACGACAATTCCCTTCTCGACTCTGAGACCAGCGCTCTCGGCCAGCTCCACGTTGGGAGTCACTCCTATGCCCACGGCGACCATGTCGGCAGGTAGCGTCTCGCCGCTGCCGAGCTGTACACCCTCGACCGCCCCGTCGCGGCCCACGAATGCTGTCGTTTGTGCGTCGGTCATCACGTTCACCCCCCTGGAATTGAAGTAGTCAGCGATCCAGCTGCCTGCGACTTCATCGACCGCCACGTTGAGCGGATGGGTCGCCGCCTCGACCATCGTTGTCTTGATTCCGGCAGTCACGAAAATCGATGCCACCTCGCAACCGATGAAGCCGCCGCCGATGACCACGGCCGTCCTAGAGCCAAGCATCCTTTCCCTGAGCCTCTCGCAGTCTTCGAGCGTCCTCAGCGTGTAGATGCCCTCCAGACCAACTCCAGGTAGGCTGAGCGTCCTAGCTCGAACGCCCGTAGCCAGCATGAGACGCTTGAACCTGATTTCGCTGCTATCGTCCAGCTCCAACGTGCCGCCCTTTGTATCGAGCCTCGTCGCGCGCCTTCCCGTAACTACTTCGATTTTCTGCTGGTCGTAGAATTCTTTTCCCCTGAGGAATACCCGGTCGCGGCCGCGCTTGCCGGTCAGGTAGTCCTTGGACAGCGGAACCCTGTCGTAAGGAAGGTGGGGTTCGTCTCCGACCAGCAGAATCCTGCTCGAGCTATCGTGTTTCCTTATCGCGATAGCTGTGTTAAATCCGGCCAGACCGCCACCAACTATCGCGTAATCGGTGCTATCGACCCTATTCAATCGATTGTGTAGTCCGCCCGCGTGGACCGACTTTGGATTTAAGGCCGGGGCGATCCTAGGTCATTTTTGACACGTCCTCGACAAATCTTCGGGGGTGCGGCTCAAGCCTCGCGAGTGAATCTACTTTGCTTGGTTTCAGTGGGCCACAATCTCTGGCGCGGCCTCTTCGAGACCGAGCTCCTTCGCCAGGTCTGCTCTGAGGCCCTTGTACCTATTCCTGACCGTTACTTCCGTGACGCCAGCCGCTTCGGCTATCTCCTTCTGGGTCCTCACCTCGCCCTCCATCACCCCGGCCAGGTAGAGCGCGCTCGCCGCAAGGCCCATCGGCGCCTTTCCCGCTGAGATCTCTTTCTGCTCCGTTATCCTCACGATCTCGATCGCCTTCCTGATAGTCTTCTCAGACATGCCCACCTTCGAGGCGATTCTGTGAACGTTTTTCGCCGCGTCCGCGACTGGCATGCTCAGGTCCATCTCCCTCACCAAGATTCGGTAGTCCCTGGCGATGGACTTCCGGCTCAGGTTGCTCACACCCACGACATCCTTGATCGTTCTCGGCGTCTCGGTGTCCCTGAACGCAGCGTAGAGCGCGGCGGCAGCGATGCCGTTGATCGACCTGCCCCTCAAGAGCCCGCGTTCGAGCGCCTTCCTGTAGATGTACGCAGCCTTCTCCTTGACCGCCTGTGAGACCACCAGTTTGTCACCCATCTTCTCCAGCTCGACCAATGCGAGGGAGAGGTTCCTCTCCGCGGACCCGTGTGCGAGCGCGCGGCTGTCCCATCTCCGAAGCCTGTCGATGGAGCTTCTCATCGGCGTGCCCAACGACCTCCCAGATGCGTCCCTGTTCGACCGCCCGATGATTGTCGAGAGTCCCATGTCCTTCCGCGTTATCGAAATCGGTGCGCCGGTCCTAATCCTGTCCGCGGAGTCCTCAGAGAAGGACCGCCATTCTGGTCCTTGGTCTATGGACTTCTCGCTGACCACGAAACCGCAGTTGCTGCAGGAAAGCTCGCCGCTGTTCGAGTCTTCGACAAGGGTCCTCTTGCCACAGTTCGGGCACCTGTCGGAGACCTGCAGAGCTGACGTCCTATGAGAGTGAATCAAATCTACAAATTATAACATATGTAATTTCGGGTATATAAAGATGGTAGTATTTCGCTACCAAGTTAGTAAAGCCGAGATAACCTGCCCTTTCCCCGGCTCTTCACATCGTGATAGGTTTCCGGACGAGCCTTGTTCCGCAGACCGGGCACTCAGTGAGCTTGGGGTTGGTGTACTGCTTGCCGCATCCCTTGCAGAAGAGCTTCCAGGTGATGTTCTTCCACTCGCCGCCCTTCATCGAGGTCTCGGAAAGCGGTATGGCGAGGACCTCGGCCACGTTCCTCACGGCGAAGTCATCGGAGACCAGGTGGACGCCGCCCCGCTTCGAAAGGTCTAGGGCCAGCGCCAGAAGCGACACGTCGGTCTGCGAGAGTGCGCCCACGTCCCCGGTCTTCGAAGCGGTCGCCTTGACCTGGTTGGTGGATTCCTGAGACGGCTCGGTCACCTGGACCCGGGTGTGGATGAGCGACGACCCCACGTTGTGGTGTTTGACTTCCTCAAGGACCATGTAGGTGGTGTAGTAGCGGCCGCTTCCCTGGTAGGGGATGCCCGCGTAGAACGCGGTGGAATCGAGGACGTATGCAGAATCAGACAAGTAGGGAGACCATCAACCATTCAGTTCTGCGTCGTATGACGGGCAAGTCGCTCGAATTTGCGCGGTTTCATTAATTCTTCTGTGCGTTGTGGGTCCGGGAGTGAGACGTTTATTTAGTTTCTACCGAGAAGCAACGCGCGACTGGATTGAGCAAACCGGCTGACCTGGGCAGCGTCAAGGAAGGGAGCTACATCATCCTGGACGGAGAGCCGTGCAAGGTCGTCAGCCGCGATCACTTCAAGCCTGGAAAGCACGGAAGCGCGAAGGTCAGGCTTGTGGCGATATCGATTCTGACTGGGTCGAAGAAGACCTACGTCTCGCAGGCCGAATCGAGGGTGGACATCCCCATGATTGACAAGCGGTCTGGTCAGATAACCTCGGTGATGGATAACTCGGTCCAGGTAATGGACCTGCAGACATTCGAAGTCTTCGAGACACCGAAGCCCTCCCCAGAGGAGATGACGGAGCTGGGCGGCCCGCTTGGGCCGGGAACCGAGGTGGAGTACTGGACCATGATTGGCAAGACCAAAATCATGCGCGTGAAGGGAGGAGGGTGACGCTCTATCTGTGGTTT
>JAJTZC010000046.1:4653-8072 GCA_032906705.1 Nitrososphaerales archaeon | reverse complement strand
CGGCTTACCACTCCGTCCCGCGGACGACTGCCAACCTAACCGCTGGGGGTCCGCATGGGAGCCCTCGGAAGTGGGTCCTGACGAAGGAAGGCGAGCTGATGTTTTCATGATCGCGAGATGGGAAAGCTCAGCATTATATTTATCCGTTCGGTTAACGATTGCATGGTTGCCGGCGTCGGGAACTGGATGCACGCACGGGTCATCTTAAGAGGGTCCGCGGCCCTCCGCGACGCCAGGGGACGGTTGGCTGTCCAACTCCATTGTTAGGATCGCCGCGGCCATCACGCTAGTAATCCTCCTTTACGCCAGCCCAGTGGGTGCCCTCAGCCGGGTTCCCTCCTCACCTACGGCAAGCGCTCCTCAGGTCAACTTGGGGGAGCCCTACTCGATTGGGGCCTGGTACTTCACAGCGTGGAACGACGTGAACGACTACCAGGCTCTGAACTCATACAACCTGTATGGCAGGCAGGACCCGTGGGGAGGCGTCCGCGACTACGCGCTGGGCAGGGACCCGCTGAACATAGGAGGCAACTACTCTTCGCGTCGGCCGCTCCTCGGCTTCTACGACCTCCTCGACCAAAGCGTCATGGACTCCCAAATCCAGGAGGCCGCGAGCAGAGGTCTCTCGTACTTCGCGTTCTACTGGTATTGGGACGCGGACAAGAACAGGGAGGCGAACGTCTCCGCCCCGGCACAGAGATTCGTCACATCCCCCTACAAGAACCTGATGAAGTTCTTCATCGCCCCCATCCCTGTGGGCGACGTGTCGCACCTGACCCTCGCAATGTGGGAGAACAGCGTCGTTCCCTACATGGTGACGCACTACATCTCTGACTCCGCGTATCTCAGGACGACCGATGGCCGACCCATAGTCGTCGATTTCGGCTGGTGGCTGAACGATACCGCCCACGTATTGGCGCTCTCATACCTGAGAAGCGCGACCATGGCTGCCGTAGGCCAGAACCCCGTCATACTCTTCGTCGCGCAGCCCGTCCACACGACGAGCGACCTGACGTACGCCCAGAACCACCTCGGCTTGGACGGGTTCACCTGCTTTACATTCGCGCCAGCGTATCCCGGCGAGTCTTACGACCATACGCTCTCGTTGATCGTGCCCACGCTCGAAAGGCAGAACATGTCGTTCTACGTCCCGTGCGGCACCACCGGAGAGGATACGAGGCCCTGGTGGCGGGTCGGCTACGGCTTTGGAATCCAGCCGAACCAGATGCTCTACAACACTAACATCACCTTCAGCTCGTTCCAGCAGAACCTACTGCACCTCAAGCAGTACATGGACGGAAACGCGACGAGGACGTCCAAGATGCTGACGCTGTACGCCTGGAACGAGTGGGGAGAGGGAGGGTACGTCGAGCCGGACGCGATCAACGGGTACAGGTTCCTAGACATAACCAAGAGCGTGTTCGGGCTGGTTCCGAACGCTAAGCAGCCCACCTTCGATCCCAACGGGGCGGTCATCGCAGACTGGCATGCCCCGCAGAGGATGGTCACGGGAGGGGTCGCGCTCGTGAACGTGACCGTGAGGAACACAGGCACGACGACGTGGACACGCTCGGCGGGGTACAAGCTAGGCTCGCAGAATCCCCAAGACAACACGGTGTGGGGGCTGAACAGAGTCTCGCTGAACTCGACGGAGGCTGTGGCACCGGGCCAGACGAAGGTGTTCTCGTTCAACATAACCGCGCCTTTCTCGGTGACATCCAGGGTATACAACTTCAGGTGGCGAATGGTGCAGGAGGGAACGGGATGGTTCGGTGACTCCACGACTACCCTCCGTATCACGGTTGTTCCAGGAACTACTACGACAACGTTCACATCGACGACAATTACCATAACGTCCACGTCGACCACGACCACCGTAACCCCACCTTCAACGACGACTACCACAAGCACAACAATCTCGACAACCGCGCCTTCGTCAACAACAACCTCGGCCTCGACCACTTCAACGACCACCACGGAGGTTTCCCGAACTGCAACGACCGCAACAACTGTCAGTTCGGCGACTTCGACAACCACGGCGACAGGCGGTGGAGGGATACCAGAGTTCCCCTATCAGCTGCTTGCCGCGGCAGCTTTTACGGTCCTACTCGTTTTCTCCTATCTCGTTGTTAGGGTTCGTGGACCTCCCCGACGGCCATGAGCTTCTTCGATTCATCCTACGCCGGCGTGCCTCCATGGGACATCGGGAGGCCACAGCGAGAATTCGTCGGGCTGGCCAAGGCTGGAGAGGTCAAAGGCGACCTTATCGATGTTGGATGCGGGACTGGGGAGAACGCCATCTTATTCGCGGGCCTCGGGCACAGGACTCTTGGAGTGGACCTGTCGCCTCGGGCCGTGGAGAAGGCCAGGGGGAAGGCGAAGGAGAGGGGCTCAAGCGCAGAGTTCAAGGTCCACGACGCGCTCAGGCTCCCGGAACTGAAGAGGACGTTCCAATCGGCGATAGACGCTGGCTGCTTCCACACGTTCTCCGACGAGGGCAGAACGAAGTTCGAGGAGAGCCTATCTGGAGTGCTGAGGCCAGGGGGTAGGTACTTCATGCTGTGTTTCAGCGACAGGGAGCCTACCGGCTGGGGCGGGCCGAGGAGGGTCTCCAAGAAGGAAATCAAGGAGACGTTCAAGATTGGATGGCGAGTCGACTACATCAGAGCTGCAAGATTCGAGTCAACCTTCCATCCACATGGGGGCGAAGCGTGGCTCTCCCGCGTGACGAAACTGTAAATCAGTATTCATAGGGGCCGGGGGCTCTAGGACCAGCCCGACTTGGTCTATCACCCGCCGATCGAAGCGACTCTCTACAAGTAGCCGTCGGCTGCTATATGCTCTGCCGCATTGCAATGCCACCGGGGAGCATGAAGCCTAGACCGGTGAGCGGCGATGTCGCCGCGATGACGTGGAGCAAAGCCGACGACGGCCTTTCTCACCTGGCAAGGGAGTCTCCCCGCGGCCGAGATTTAAGCGCAACTCCACTCCGATTCGCCTCGTTTTAGCATCCACAGCGTCCTGGATTCATGGGCAACGTTCGGGGACTGCGGACCAGGCTCTGCCCGAAGTGCAGGGAGAGCTTTACGGTTTCGATGCTCGTGACGACCTCCGCCAGCGGCTTTTATATACGCGTATACACTGTATACGCCAGATGCAAGCCCAATCCGTAAGCAAGGAGACGCGGTAGCATGGCCTACGCCGCAGCCGTCGCTGGCAACGCCAAGCGCGCTCTCAACCGCAAGCCACTGATAGTGCCAGTAAGGATTCCGGGCGACATGGCGGCGAAGCTGGACAGGGCGGTCTCCGGGCTCCGTTACGCCTCGAGGAACGAGTTCATACGCGAAGCGATCGAGCAGCACGTTAATGACAGGCTGGGGAGCAAGATGATAGAGGTCAGAGACGTCTCGGTCAAGGGA
>JAJTZC010000046.1:0-4543 GCA_032906705.1 Nitrososphaerales archaeon | reverse complement strand
TGGTAAAGGCGAGGTCCAAGTGACACTGCTTACGGACGAAGGCGACGGAATAGCTGGGAGGAGAGTCGTGTACATCGCGAGGAAGGCCGAGGGCCCTCACCTCGTCCGGAAGAGCGGGAGTCACAGGGGGTTGCAGGGCAAGCTCTATGACGCTGAAGCGTACATCGACGTGGCGATTGAAAAATCAAAGTGATGACCTCCGCGGTCGCCCTCCTGCATGGCGGGAAGGTGGTCACCGGCGACCGACACTTCATGAATCTGAAGAACGCCGTCTACCTTGGGGTTTCGTGACGCAGCTGATCAGATTCCGAGCGAAGCCCCGAGAGTCGCGCCAGGCGCGCTGCCTTCCGCGACGGTCGAGCAAGGCGGCTCACATGTCTTCAGGGTCTCGGCGCCTGACTCCAGCGATCCTGTCGTAGGCCCTGTCGGCGCTGACGATTTCTCCCCCTTCGCCCATTGCTGCTGCCGCGTGGAGGCTGTCGAAGAAGGAGAGGCGGTGCCTCCGCTCAATCGAGCGGGCGGTTGCGTGGTACTCAGGCCTATCCGGCAAGACCGGTATCCCCCGCGCCCTGAGGTATGCGCCCAGCTCGTCTGCGAATGCCCTAAAGTCTCCGACCTTCATCTTCCCGGCCCTCACGAGCAGGTTGATTTCCAGCAGGGTGTACGGCGAGAGGACGAGCCCCTCGGTGCTCAGCACATCCAGAGCCGCAGGCCTCAGGGGGTCTCGCCTGTTGAGCGCCGCGAGGAGCACATCCGTCTCGATCAGCAACCCTTCAGATCACCCCTCGGAAGCAAGTTGGCGCTCCGCCGCCTTCCTCAGCGAAGGCATTGTGTCTCTTACGCTGCGGAACCCGAACTCGACCATGCCAGAGAGTCTCTCGAGCGGATCCTCGGAGGGCTCGATCAGGATACCTTTCTCGGTGACCTGCGCCTTCACCTTTCTTGCTATGCCTGCCCTCTCCCTGATCTTCTTCGGGATCTGAAGCCTACCCTTCTCGTCCACGCTCAGGTACACCGGTCCCATCCCACTTCTGCTGAATAAAGTGGGACTAATAAGGACCTCGGCCCCTGCCCGAAACGAGGAGCTCGAAGGCCGAAATCATGGAGACCTTCACCGATGGTTGGCGCGTCGTCTACATCAGAGCCGCAGGATTCGAGACCGCTTTCCACCCGCACGGGGGCGAAGCGTGGCTCTCCAGGGTAACGAGGCTGTGATTCGGGATGGGCCTTATCAGGCGCAAGCTATTATTACCACGTGCCCGCTCTCAGACAATTGCCAACTGTCGTTATTGGCGAGAAACTGTATTACTTTGATTGCCGACTACGACAAATCAGGAATGTCAACAATCCCCACAACTTTTTCGACCTCTCCTCCTCAGATTGTGAAGCAATCGGGTATCAATTGGAACACGGAGTTTATGAATTCGGGATTGCGGACTTCAGGATATGAGTCGGGACTCGGATACAGACTTAGATCACCTCAAACGGATAGTGAAGAAATTCGCTGAGGACAGGGATTGGGATAAGTATCACAATGCGAAGGATTTGGCAATAGGAGTCGTTACCGAAAGCTCAGAGTTGCTGCAACAGTTCAGGTTTAAGTCCGACCGAGAAGTAGACTTACTATTGCGGTCGCCGAAAAGAAGGAACGAAATCGGCGAGGAACTCGCGGACACCTTGTATTTTGTTCTCAGGCTCGCCCAGCGATATCACTTTGACCTGACTACGGAGTTGCGAAAGAAGATCAAGAAGAACGCCGCACGGTACCCAATCGAAAGCTCAAAAGGGTCAAATAGGAAATACGACGAACTGTCGCCGTGAAGTTATACGCAGGGTCGACGCAGCAATTCGTCCAGGACGTTCTTAACAACAAACTTGCAGACGAGCTAAGAGCCGCTTACCAGAGTTACTACTACAAGTCCGTCAACCCCTCGGAAGTCGCGGCTTGGACGAATTCGTTGCAGTTTGTCAAGAATCTAGTCGAGCTTGCCTCTTTGAACGACAACCAAATCATCGTCGAGTACGAGCCGCCTTACTCGAACATGCGGATAGACTGCATGCTCTTCGGGAGAGGAATGAATCAGGCCGACAACATTGTTCTAATTGAACTCAAACAGTGGAGCAAGGCTTCAGACTCGGATGTCGAAAACAACGTTCTAACATTTGTTGGAGGGGGTAATCGACCAGAAGCACATCCGTCATTTCAGGTGAGTGGTTATGATGGGTATCTACGCGATTATCTCCAAGTCTTCGAGGAAATTCCGCCGTTGAACCTCACCTCCGTCGGATATTGTCATAACTACTCTCGAACATCAGATGTACTGTTCGGTCCCAAGTTCCAGGATATTCTGGAGAAGTTTCCTCTCTTCGCCAAGGAGGACGTCACAAAGTTGGCTGAGCTCTTGAAACTCAAGCTTATCTCTGGGCACGGGCTAGAGGTCTTCAATCGGTTCAGCAGCAGTCAAGTAGGTCCTTCAAAGAGACTCCTTGACCACGCGAAGAAGATGATAGAGGGACAAAAGGCATTCCATCTCGTAGAAGATCAGATAACAGCATACAACACCATCGTCGACAAGGCAAAGAAAGCGGCACGGTCTAATCGAAAGTTCGTCATCATAGTAAAAGGAGGGCCAGGGACTGGGAAATCCCTTATCGCATTGAATGCAATCGCTGAACTAGGTTCGAAGGGTGTTAAGGTCTTCCACGCCACAGGATCTGCAGCGTTTACCAGCACTCTCCGCAAGATAGTTGGCCCACGGGCAGGAACGCTCTTCAAGTATTTCAATAGCTTCACTAACCTGAAGGAAAACGAGATTGACGTCCTAGTTTGCGATGAGGCTCATAGAGTACGAAAAACAAGTAACGACCGGTATACCAAGAAAGACGAGAGATCAGGGAGGGCTCAGGTGGACGAACTCGTCGCGGGCGCCAAGCTTTCAATCTTCTTTATTGATGATTACCAAGTCGTCAGGCCTTTCGAAATTGGAAGTACCGACCTAATCAAGGACACTGCGAAGAAGTTTGGAGCCGACGTCGCCGAATTCGAGTTAAAGACTCAATTCCGATGCAGTGGCTCGGATGGGTATCTGAATTGGCTGGACAATACGTTAGGCGTACGCGAAACGGCCAACCTAATGCTTACTTCGAATGAGAAAATGGACTTCAAGATATTCGACGACCCTAAGACCCTCTATGAAGCGATACGCGCGAAGAATCTGGCCAAAGCCAACTCGGCTCGGATGGTGGCTGGATTCTGCTGGCCATGGAGCAATCCGAACCCCGACGGTACTTTGAAGGAAGACGTTGTGATAGGAGACTTCCGTATGACTTGGGAGGCGAAGAACGACACGGGCCGCGTCAATCCCGGTATCCCTAGGGCAAAGTTCTGGGCCTTCGATCCAAATGGGGTAGACCAAATGGGAAGCATCTACACGATCCAAGGTTTCGAATTTGACTACGTTGGGGTTGTCTTTGGGAAAGACCTGACGTTTGACCAAAACCAAACGCTGTGGGTAGGAAGGCCAGACAACTCAGCCGATAGTTCGGTGAAAAGAGACAGGGAAAACTTCGTACGTTATGCTAGAAACGCGTACAGGGTCCTAATGACCAGAGGTATGTTGGGTTGCTATGTGTATTTCATGGATGAGAGCACTGAGAATTACTTCAGGTCGCGGATTGACCCGCAACTCCTTTCGCGCTGAATCAACCCTGGCCCTACGATTCTCCTTACCACACTGCCAAACACTCTGGCGCCCTCGACGATCATCTTACCACAAAGTACCGAGGCCGCCGTGTCTTGGGTTACATTGAGGCCACGGCTCAACCAGTTCTTGACTTGCTGGCGGATGAGAAGGTGCTACAATTATAAATCGCACCACGTCGGCTCGCTCGGTCCGGCATCCGTGACCACTCCGATTGGTTTCAGGAGTCGCCCGAGTCGATGAGCCCGAAACAACGGAAACCTTCATAACCGCTTCGTGAAAGGGAACCCCGAAAGCTGAGGTAGGTTATGCCGAAGTTCAAATCGACTGCAGAAGCTCTCAAGATAGTCCACAACAAGGACCAGATTCGGAACCTAGGCATAATTGCGCACGTAGATCATGGCAAAACAACTACCTCGGATTCTTTGCTCGCCGCCTGCGGGATGCTTAGCCCAAGTGTAGCAGGTCAAGCGTTAGCCCTTGACTACATGGAGCTAGAACAGCAGAGGCAGATGACCATCAAGGCCGCAAATGTCACTTTGTATTATGAATCAGGAGGCAAGCCGTATGTCATCAACCTCATCGACACCCCTGGGCACATCGACTTCACTGGCAAGGTCACGAGGTCCCTCAGGGCGGTCGACGGCGCCATAGTTGTGGTAGACGCCGTGGAAGGAATCATGACACAAACCGACACGGTGACCCGCCAAGCCCTCGAAGAGCGCGTCCGCCCCGTCCTTTACATCAACAAGATCGACCGCCTCATCAAGGAGCTCCGCCTCTCCCCCGAGAAGATGCAGGAATGGCTCTTCAACATCGTCAAGGACTTCAACCGCCTCATC
>JAJTZC010000045.1:0-8348 GCA_032906705.1 Nitrososphaerales archaeon | reverse complement strand
CAGGCCTTGAGCCTCCATTTCGTATGGTCGCCGGGACTACGACCCAGCAAGATGGGTGGAAAGACTGTTCTACGGGGTTTGATGAATTGGGCTTGAGAGCAGAATCAAGAAAAACAGACGCGTTACACGGGGCGGTCCGAGATGCTACTAGTTACCCTCTTCTTCTCATTCGATTTCGATGGACGGGTTCGCTGCCTTTGCGACCTCATGGATATTCTCGATCATACCTTCGTCTGTCATTCTGTCCAGGTTGGAGGGGATCGAGACTGACGACCCGTCATCGAGGCTGAATACCATGGAGATTCCGTACGCCACCCATGTTTCTCGGTCAACGAGCGGCCCTGACAGGAGAGCGGCCAGGCTTGGCCTGGCGACGAGCGTAACCGAGCCCGTACTTTCGCTGAAACCGAGCGAAATCTTCCGCGCCTTCGCCCATGGGAACATCAGTTTGTTCCAGCGATAGACCCCCTTTTCGTCGTACGCGAATTCCTTCAGCCACCTGTACTCGACGACTGCAAAGGTCCCGAAGGCCAGGAGAACCGACGAGGCGATGGCTGCGCCTTGATAGGTGGAGGGAGTGTACAGAGAGGCACCAACCCCAAGTGCGAGAAGCAGGACGATGATCGCGTAAACCAGAGTGAGCCGGAACCGCCGTGGAGAGGGAATGTACTTCATGGAGATGACTCCCGCTTCGAGACCAATAAAACGTATGGTCGCCGGGATTAGGACCCTATATTATTGGGCAGAAAGCAAATCTGGTAGAAGGTCGCTATCCATTCCAGCGATGATCCCGAGTCACTTTCCAGCGGTGCCCTAAATCCAAGAGACGTTCTAGTCTCAGCGAGGATGAATTGAGCTGCCTGGAAGATCAAGCAAGTACCTCAACTCCTAGCCGAAAGAAGCGTCGAGCGTTAGTCCGGTGGCTTCGGCGAATTTCGTAGGCACGTTTGATACCCATCCCAGGGAAAAAGATGCGGCGTCTATGTGCGAGACTATGGATGAAGTTACTGATGAGTTGACACTCGTAACCATGTTGGCCCTGATGAACACCCAAAAGTATCCATCTGCACCGGCCCCCTCGGCCACCACCAACGTCCCCCAATAAGGCAATCCTGGACCATCAATCCGGGCCGCCAGCTTGGTGAGCATCTCAAGCCAACTCTGCGTTCGGGACTGATCCACGAATGGGGGAGGTGAACCGAGCTTGAGGAAGAACCCAGGCATTTGACTTTCTGGCACAAGTCTAGGAGGAACTACGTGAGGATTGGGATTATTTGTTGCCCCGTTTGCGCCCAAGATAGGCAGGTAGAGGAAAGTCAGGACGAGTACCAGCAGAACTACCGACTGGGCGCTTCGTGACGAGCACAAGTCACAGACCCGACTCATCAGCAAGCATAGGCTCAAAGCCTATTTAGGTTTCTGCATCCAAATGATTACTTTGGACGAAATCTGATGTAAGATATGATCAATGCACGACAGCTTCCCTGACATTGTCCAATGTTTCGTTATGCGGTAGACGCTGGGATTTGTCCCCCGTTTGGACTAGAATCCCACCGGGCCCGTTGACCCCTGCTCGAACATCACTTACAGGTTGTGCAAGGGAAGAGCCCCTCGCAGGAATCGGAGCAAGTGATGAAGGTACACTGCCATATGTTGCCGGTTTCTAAAAGTGGACCTGCTGCATTGACTCCAGTCACGGTCGTCCACCACGATCCACGCTGGCCCTTGCGTTACCCAGAAGAAAGGAAGAGGAAGCCGTGCCAAAGGGCTTACATAAAGCAAGGAACTGCGGTGGGCTCGATTCTCCGTGGAGAATGAGTGGAAGTCGCTATTGAGGGCAGGCGGCGTAGCGTTGATGCTTGCAGGGCTGGGCTCCATAATTGTGGCTCCGCTCGCGTACTTCTCAAGCACGAGTCAGGCAGACCTCTCTTCATCATCGACGACACCGAAGGGTCTTGTCGAGCTGCACAGCCAGAGCCCCTATTTCGCCGGTCTCTGGATGACTCTCGCCGCGTACGAACTCCTCAGCATGGTTGGCTTTCTCGCGCTCTATCTCGCCCTGCGCAAAACAAGCCCGGCCGCTGCACTGCTCGCCGCCGTGATGTCTTTCGTTGCGTTCACGATTGACCTCGCCGGTGACATCTCAGTCCGACTCTCCCTCATCGAAATGAGCACAGGGTACGTGAACGCGGTCAGCGATGCCCAGAGGGCCGCTTATGCCACCTCGGCGGAACTCGCCATGACGACTTCGGGGGTCGCTGCATTCGTGATGGGTGTCCCCTATGGATTGGGGCTCATTATGATCAGCTACGCTATGCTGAAGAGCGAGCAATTCAACAAGATAACGGCCTACCTCGGCATGGCCGGAGGCGTTCTGATCTGGGCAACCATACCACTGTGGGGCTTCCCGACCGCCATATTGGCCGTTGGCGTTGCTTCGGCCGTTCCCATCCTTCTCTGGTCTATCCTTTCAGGCTACAAGCTTTACAGGCTGACGTAGGATCCGTGCCGCGAACGAAACAGAGACGCCTGCAAGTCGTACAAAATAGCAAACCCAAACGAAGATGCAAGCACTTCAAATGGCGGCGGGCCGGTGTGGCCCGAACCTGAACGGGTTCGACTCCAAACTGCCAAGCGCCTCGTGCCACCTAAGACCAAGCAGAGGGTTCGAATCCCTTCCGGCCAAAGGTCAACATTTCGGCACTGTTTCATGTAGCTCCGCCACGCGTCTCTTCGCGGTCACCAGACTCTCAGAGGAGTAGGTTCAGTCAGTTACGTTCTTCACGCTAGAGCTAAGAATTACCTGCTCGCGAGGCAAGCTCGAGATGAGAGCGATTCCCGTCTTGCTCGGCGCGCTTGCTGCGGGCCTGGCAATCGCGGCAGCTTTCCTTTTCCTAACGTATTCGATTACCCCGCCGAGCAGTCAACCAATCGTCGTCCCCGCGAACGAAATCTTGCAGTTCCCAGGCGGCGCTCATCTCGGGCCCTCCTTCTCTTTCGCGATGTGGAGCCTGACCGTCCAAAACAACAGCAACGAGACGCAGAGATTGGTGGCCTCGCTCTTCGGCAACGGGCTTCCGGGCGACTTCCAGTCTATCACTCTCAACTCCTCCCAGCGCGTCTCGCGGACCAGCTGTGAGGGGGCAGCGAGGAACGGGAGCAATTACACCGTGAGCATTATTGCTTCCTCGAGGACGGGCTCGGTCAATTTCAGCGTTCCCGTCACAATGATGACCGCTACACGGGTCCCGTTCAACGGCCAAGTGACGGTGACAAACAACCTCCTGAACACCTCCGCTTCCATCGCAGGCCGGACGGGGGCCGCGGAATGGAACATGACGATAGAGAACAACGGGACGAGGCCCATTACCTTCTTCTACGCAACTCTCTATGACCCGAACGCATCCAAACAGATCTTTAGCCTCTCTTCATGCCCCTACCCGGAATACAACGGCGGCCAGTCGCGAACTGTCTCCCCTCAATCCCCGCTGGTTCAGGGGCAGTCGCTCTCAGTATCATCGCCCCTCTTCATCCCGGGGGTAACGGCTGGAAAGACGTATAGCATAGAATACGTGGTCGGATACTCGGACGGCACGGAGGTCGTGTTCACGACTTCGGTACAGGCGAAGTGATGGGTCGCTCGTATCGTTGCCTCGGGCAAAGGGTCCATAGCCAGTTGATGTGCCTCGGTATTCGAGTCCCTTTCCAGGCATGAATTTGGTATGAGTCCGACCAGCACCGCCTAAGAGTCAAAGTACTGTCAGAAGCATTGAACCAGCGGGCAACCTAGTCGATTTGTCAGGTTTGCAATTCCACGCTTTCGTTTGAGCTCAAAGGATTACCGTCGGAATACGTCCCAGCCACCGTCATGTTGTAGATTAGATTTCCTCGAAGCGGAGAGCCAGGGATGAAGAAGGTCTGAGTCACGCTTGCCTGGGCGGTCAGCGGATGCGTCTGGTTGACGTGAGCAAAATCCACGGTGTAACTCCATGTTGTGTTGTAGATTCGCGCCTCCAATCTTGTTACTGAAACGTTAGAAGTGGGAAGAAACCGCAAGGTGAGAGCCACGGTCTGCCCTGTGGAGTTCCACGTGAGCAGTTTGAAAGACACTGGATAAACGTCCTGGGTGATGGCGGGGCAGGAGGTCACGCCCGAGCCTTGGCCCTTGTATTCTACGGTGACGTCGGTCACGGTCCCATTTGCCTCGATGGGTGTTACGTAGATCTCCGTGTCTATGCGGTGAACTGGGTAGAGGCCGCATGACTCGACTATCTGGTCAGAGAACCGGTTGAAGACGAAGAACAAAGAAGAGGATGTGGGGCTTGTGACAGAAAAGGCGCCGTCCCACGTCCAGCACCTGCCATTGGAATACTCCAGGAAGGTTGGAATCTTGATCATCTGGAGTAGCGTCGGCAAGTATTGCGGCTGCGGCGGGCTCTTGATGTTGGTGACGCAGACCTGAGTTCCGACCGAAGAGTTGGTCGTCGCGGACACAGTCCGGGTAGTTGTGATCAGAGTTGGCGTTGTGATAGTCGTGGTCGAAGTTTCTGCTCGAGTGGTCGTGACCGTGGACGTGTATGTGGTGGATAAAGTTGCCCGGAAAATCGGTCCTTGCGAGACCAACACAAAGGCAAGCGCGGCGGTCAGGACAACAATAGTAAGCGACGAAGCAAGGATTGCGGTTGTGATTGCTCGTCTAGCTCGAGCCATTATCCTCCTCAATATCTAGAAGGAAGCATTTAGTTCTAGTGATTGGAACTTGGCGACCGTTTCCATCTACGAGAACATTCTACCACCCGGCTCGAGTTCCGGGGCCGAAAGCAACCCCTTTGGGTGCGGGCCCCTCCCGGCCCAAGGTCCAACTTTCAGCGCGTGTCGCCGCTATCTCTCACAAATCGTTGTGTCAGAGGTGTTCTATACATTAGCATTTACTACCCGCGGCGACCACCCACGAGCTGGCTTGAAGAGTGCAATTGCGGCCGTCGTCCTCGCCCTCATCATTGCGGTCAGCGCAGGTGTGGGATACCTTGGGGGCGTCGCCAACCAACGGACAGCCAATTCGATTTCAACCACAACACAAGCAATCAATCCGACGGTGACAAGCCCGACAACCTACACTACTACATACGTAACCACTTCAATCGGACAGGGCTCCACCACGACCTATACTACCACCTCAGTGGCGACGCGTACAGTCACAATCACCACCGGGACTGTAGTCACAGAGGTTGTCATCTTTCCCACAGGGAGCGCCAACGGGACATTCCAGTTTGTCGGTGCCACAGTTACCGGCCTTGCTTCAGGTATAGCCGTCAACGCCACCTACAAGAATAACACGCCTATATCTTGGTCCGCCGTTCTTGCTGGAACTGCTTATCCGGCGAAGGCCGACTATGTGCCGGTGTACGGAGGCCAACCCTTCGGCCCCATCTGTTGTCCGATAGTTCGTAATTACACTGCGAACGGTTCGACGACGTCTTTTGTGAAGGCGAACGTGGGTGCGGGAGGGACGTTCTCTTCGAGCATCGTCTTCCCCTCGTTGAACGGAAGCATCTACTGGGTGAGAATTCTTCCGTTGTCGCTCAACGGCACGTCTCTCTCGCCTGCATCGTTTCTCCTCGTGGAAACCTCAACCGCGCAAGGCAACAAAAGCGGTAACGCGTGCGGCGGACAGGAAGGGGCTGGGCCCTTATTCTACGACCGAGACAATGGGCTGGTCTACGTAATCAATCCTGGCACCGACGCGGTGTCCGCAATCGACGGTGTCACAGGGAGGCTGGTTACCACAATCTCTCTTCCCGATCTGGTCGGGGGCTTGGGTTTCCAGCTCTACGACCCGGGAAACAAGGAACTCTATGTTGCAAACCAGTACACCAACGAAGTCTTCCCAATCAATACCTCGACAAACCGGCTTGCTGGCAAGATGATTGTCAGTCAGCCGGGCCAGTCTTTGGGGAGCATGGTCTACGACCCTCTGAACGGAAACATATTCGGAATCAACTTCGTCTACAGCCTGATCTCGGTGATAAATGGGTCGACAAACAAGGCGATAGTCAACATAACAGGGATACACGGGCCGCTCGGTGCCTGGTTCAATCCTCGCAACAACGAGCTTTATGTCCAAGCGTATAACGGGACAGTGTACGCAATGAACGGCGACACCTACAAGATAGTTGCCGCGATCACAATGCCCCAGTATGCCGGGAATTTCCTGTTCAATCCCGATAATGGCGTGATTTACGGAATCTCCGGGTACACTGTTCTCATTATCAACTCTTCGAGCAATACATTGGCAAAGACAACCATACCTCTTCCTCCGCCTCCCAACGGGACCATCGGTTTCTATTACAAACCGGTTCTGTATAACCCGACCAACAAGGAAATCTACGTGTATGGCATGGCGCTGTTCGACCAGTCGAATCAAACCAGCAGCCCTGACAAACTCGTGGTCATAGATACAGCCAACAACAGCTTGGTAGCCAGCATCCCCGTCCGGGGCTTGGGCGGTGGCCTCGTCATAGAGACGCCGTCCTTCTTCTACGATCCGTCCACGGGAAACGTCTATGCCACCACATTGCTAAATCAATCGAACGGGACGGCCGGGTTGCTCGAAATCAGCGGCCAGACGAACAAGGTCATTTCGCAAGTCACGTTGAGCGGAATTGGATTCGGTGTGGACATGGCGTTTGATTCGAGCACTCGAATGATGTTTGGAGCGGATTGGCAGTCTGAGGTCCTGATTGTGAATCCCTCGTCGGGGGCTCTGGTAGCCACGACCGTATTTGGTTCGTGTTCGTATTCTACCCTTCCGGCGTGACGTTTGCTAAATCATCCTTGATTGCTTACGATGCAGCGAAAGCTTAACATGAAGTTTGTGGGCAGGTGAAACTCCATCTCTTTTCAAATGTGAACTAGTGAGGCTATGTTAAGCTGTCCGGACAGGAAGGCGGCCACAGTCGCAACGAGAATATCGGTGAAAGCCCCTGGGGTGTTCCTGACCGTGAAGTCGACCATCTTCGCACTGATTGTCCCGAGCGCGGCCGACGAGATAACAATCAAGAGGCTTGGAACCTCTTTCAGCTGAGGAGTGAACTCGCCGATGACTAAATTCAGCTCGTGAAGTGCGGGAGAGCAGGTCCCTTCCACCCCAAACCCTTGGCTTGGCATGATACTTTCGAGGCTTCCTTGCTGTCAAGACGTGGTATTTTTATTACCGGCACAGTATCTTATGCTACATTGGAACCCGGAAAGGCCGAAAAATCCGGGTACCGTACCCCCCGGGGGTTCGACCCCCGTCGCTCTCGAACTCGCCGAGGCACAGACCTGAAGGAACCTCGTGGTCAGAACCCCCTCCTCGCCCCCTCCCCCTCGGGCCGAGACTGTCGAAGGGATGGCTGGGCTCTGAGCAGTGGTTCTAATATACGGAAGCCTGATTACATCGCGTTGAACGCCCCGAGCCTCATCACGGGATCCATCGGCCAGGAAGCAGTGGCGCACGGGCTGGCCGCCTCCATTTGGCATGCATTAACGCCCCCGAAATCATACTAGCGTCTTGACAAGACTGTCTTACCCGTCTTCGAAAGAAAGCCGACGACAAGCGTCTCCGTAATCAGCAGAGAAACCCTGATCGACTTGGTTCCCTGGCTCACGGCGTCGGTCTGACCCCCAGAACTCGGTGATAATCCAAAGGAGGGGCCTGAGCCCCCCCAGCCAGAACCCTTCGACGTCGTTGGTGCATTCATACCCATGTGGTGTGACATGACCTGCATGGAGGGAGACCGCCCGCCTGGAGCGACGTTAGGAGACCCGTGAAGGGGTACGACTCTTGGGCGTCACAGCAGGCCCAGGAACTCATCAACCGTGAGGCCGACCTCGTTGAGGATTGCCCGCAGGGTACCCTTCGCCAATTCCTGATGGTATGGAACCGTGACCCTCCTGTGGGGCGCTTCCACGTGACGGAGGACCACATGACTGCCGGTCTGGTGGTCCACCACGTAACCGACCTTGCCCAATGCCTTGATGACCTTCCTTCCTGAGACCGCGGGGAGCTTTAGGCACGGACTTCTACGGTCTCCTCCTCGATGGGAGGAGGTATCGGCTCCTTGTGCTTCTTCAGGCTGGCCAGGTAGCCGTCGATCGCGTCTTTGACGTTCGCGAGAGCCTCCCTGCGGGTCTTCCCCTGTGATATGCATCCAGGAAGAGCGGGGCAGGTCGCGATGTAGAATCCGTCTTCATCCTGGCTGACAAGCACACGATATTTCATTCGGGGCGAAATGTCCATGCGCGATTATTTAATTCTTGACCACCTATTAACTGCCACCCATCCTGTGAGTCGCGGCATCAAGGGC
>JAJTZC010000044.1:0-8438 GCA_032906705.1 Nitrososphaerales archaeon | reverse complement strand
GTAGTCCCTGGGCTCGGGCACTGTAACGCGTGAAACAAGGTCGAGCGAGTTTGGGTCCCTGATGCTCTTCGCTCTCTTGCGTAAAGCCTGAGGGTCGACATCAGCTCCGACCGAGAGCAGCCCGAGCATGGTACCCTGGACCCTGAGCTTCTTGGTGAGCTCACGCGTGTCGATCCCGGAGATGCCAGGTATGCCGTCCTCGGCGAGCCACTCGGAGAGCGAGGCCTTGGATGTCCAGTGAGACGGGGACGTCTCGAGTTCGGAGACGGCATAACCCGTGACCTGGATGCGGCCTGACTCGAAATGGAGAGGCACACCGAATTCGTCCGTGATGCCACGGCGTGCGACACCGTAGTTCCCGACGAGCGGCCAAGTCGCGACTAGTATCTGCCCGAAGTAGGAGGGGTCGGTGAGCGACTCGGGATAGCCGACCATCCCCGTGTTGAAGACAACCTCTCCTTCGACCGTTCCATCTGCCCCGAATCCCTTGCCAGCAAAAGAAGTGCCGTCCTCGAGGACCAGGACTGCGTCTTTTTCCGGGTTCGGCACCTTATACCTAGAGAACGAAGGCCCAGCTATTGTAGATTTAAGGTTAGTGAAGAGTCGGGTCAATCAATCGACTGCATCAGTTGGATTGGCCCTACTGCTGCAGCTTGGGTTCGGGGAAGAGGCCTGACCGTGACTCGCATGCATGACCAAACCTCAACAGCGACGACTCCTCGAAAGGTTTTCCGACTATCTGGCAACCCACGGGAAGTCCCCGAGAGAAACCGATTGGGAGTGACAAGACGGGGAAACCGACTGCGTTGAAGGGAAGCGTCAAGCGGACTAGCGCCGAATAGACCTCGGTTTCAGTGCCTCCTAGATCTATGGTTCCTTGACCAATCCGCGTTGCTGCCATCGGAGTCGTCGGAACCGCGAGGAAATCCACATCCTTCATCGAGTGCAGAAAGGCGTTTCTGAGCGCAGGGCGGCTGTTCTGAGCGCTGATATATCGCCAAGCGGGTATCTGCAGACCCGCCTCAAGGCTCTTCCTCACGTCTTCGCCGTACTTCTCGGGCGTCTTGGTGACCCACTGCTCGTGGAACGCTGCGGCCTCTGCCCTCCTTATTGGCAGCCAGACGTCATAGGCCCTCTCGATTCCGTCAAGCTCCACGTTCGACACCTCCACGCTCTGAGAAGCAAGCGTGTCAGTGAATTTCATGAAGCACTCCCGGACAGCTGGGTCGATTTGATCCATGAAATAGCGCCTGGGAAGTCCGACCCTGACCTTGGTCGGCGGGGTCCCCAACTCAGCAAGATAGTCTGGGACGGGCGCGTTGCCTGTTGTCAGGTCTAGCGGATCGTGGCCGGCAAGGGTCCCGAGCACGACCGCCGCGTCCCACACGGAGTTGGTCAAGGTCCCGACGGTGTCGAAGGAAGATGCCAGAGGCACGACACCGACTCTGCTTATCCGTCCGTATGTCGGCTTGAGCCCGACGACGCCGCACAAGGCGGCAGGAATCCTCACGGAGCCGCCAGTGTCCGTGCCAATCGCGGCCGGCGCGAGGCCAGCCGAAACTGCAGCAGCGGAGCCACCGCTCGAGCCTCCGGATATCTGATCAGGGTCCCAGGGGTTCCTCACTGCCCCGTAGTGCGGATTGACGTTGGTCGCTCCCGAAGCGAACTCGTGCAGGTTGGTCGTGCCTATCAGGACGGCACCAGCAGCTTTCAGCTTCGCCGCGACCGGCGAGTCGTAATTTGCGACGTTGTCCTTGAGTATCAGCGAGCCGGCTGTACACCTAACACCTTCGATATAGATCAGGTCCTTGACGGCAATAGGAATCCCGTCCAGAGGCCCCAAGGGCCTGCCTGCTCTGAACCTATTCTCCGATTCGCGGGCAGCTGCCAACGCGGAATCCTTGAGAAGAGTGATGAAACAGTTCAGTACTGTGTTGAGTCTCTCGATGCGGGCGATGAGCGCCTCCGTCACCCCCGTCGGATTGGCGGCGCCGGCAGCGTATGCTTCGGAGAGTTCCTTGACTGTCCTCAACTTCCGAGCCCGGCGAACCTTGTCGGTCTTATGAGTCTGCCGAAACGTTATATCGAGACCGAGGCTCTGTCGGGCTGTCCCGTTGGTCCTGGAGATTTCGGAGTACGTTCCTGTCAATCAGGCGGTCGGGGATGCCCTGGCAAAGTTGTCGCCACCGAGTGAGGAGAGAGTGAACACCAAGAGGGCTTTCGGGCGGGTAGCCGCGGCGGACACAGTCTGCCAGTCAGACATCCCGCCCTACAGTACCTCGCACATGGACGGCTTCGCCCTGCGTGCAGAAGACTCGGCCGGTGCCACAGAAGCGAGACCGGCGCGGTTCGAGATCGTTGGGGTCGTCGAGGTCGGGAGGAGGACGAAACGCCGTCTGGCTCAGGGCGAGGCGGTCAGGGTCGCGACCGGCTCATTCCTTCCCGAAGGGGCTGACTCTGTCGTGCCCGTGGAGGAGACCCGGGTGAGCGCCCGGAGGCTGTCCATACGCCGCTCGGTGCCAAAAGGGTCGTTCGTCTTCGCCGCGGGCGGGGATGTGAGGAAGGGTACTGTCTTGTTGAGAAAGGGCGTGACGATCAGGGCCCAGGATGTTGGTCTGTTGATAATGCTCGGAGTTCCGGAGGTCAGGGTTTTCAGACGGCTCAGGGTGGCGATCCTCGCTACGGGCAACGAGCTCACCAACTCGGTGAATGCTTCTTCGCTGAAGGTTCGAAACAGTCACGTTCCTGTTTTCCTCCACATGGTGAGGGCGCTGGGATGCGAGGTCGAAGACCTTGGAATAGCTCCTGACAAGGTAGGCATCGTATTCAGCAGGCTCAGCCGGGGAATCCGGAACGCGGACCTCGTGCTCACCACTGGAGGTACGTCGGTGGGGAAACTTGACCTCGCCGACCATGTCGTTAGGAGGCTGAAGCCTCAGGTCCTCCATCACGGCATCAGGATGGACAGGGGACGGGTGGCTGGCCTTGCCGTGGCCAAGGGGAAAGGGGTAATCATGATGCCGGGGCCAATCCAAGGGGCGATGAATGCGTTCTTCTTGCTCGGGCTTCCTATGATAAAGAAGCTCTCGGGGAAAAAAGACTTGGGCACGAGTGTGATGGCGAAGCTCACCAGACGCTGGGAGGCGAGGAGGCGGTTCCCGAACTTCACAAAGGTGGTCTATCTGCGGGTGCTTCCCACGAAGACGGGCGTGGCAGCAGAGCCGTTGATTGCCGAAACGGAGTCGATTTCACTTTTGACAGAGTCCAACGCTTTCGCAGTGGTGCCCGAAGAGGTCAGGATTCTGGAGGCGGGTCATGAGGTCGAGGCGCACTTAATTCCGGGATTTTCCTTTGCCAGCTAGCCGGGTTCTTGCAGCTAGGATTCTTTCGACGGCCCTCAAGTCACCTGGCGTGTTGACGTCCACCGACACTCCCTCGTCGCTCACAGGAATCTCTAGAATCAATTCGGCGTGACGCGCTATCACGCTCTTTGCCCCAGCGTCCCCTTTTAGTCGGAGCATCTCCTGAAACAGGCTCCTGTGAAAGAGAATCGGGTTTCCCCTTACGCCATCGTACGTTGGAATGATGATCTTTGACCCAGAGTCGCGAAAGGCTGAGAGAAGCCTCTGTATCGTCGAAGAGCGCAGTAGCGGCTTGTCCCCGAGCCCGATGACTACGGCCTCGCTTTTGCTGTCAATCGACTCGACGCCGAGCCTCACGGATGAGCTCACGCCTTCCTCGGGATGAGGGTTGACCAAGACGCGGACTCGACCTCCGGCGGTGGGCTTCCGCGGCAGCCCCGGCCTGACCACTAACACCACCTCATCGAGCCTTGAATCACTGAACGCATCGACGACACGCTCCAGCATCGGCTTCCCTCCGACGTTCAGGATCTGCTTCGGCTTGCCCATCCGCCTCGAAGCGCCCGCGGCAAGGATCAGCCCGCTGATCATGCGAGAGTCCGCGGCCTTGGTTGTACTTCTCTGTTCCTAGGACGCGCGGCAGGCTCAGGCCGCGAAGGAAAAGACTCCTTGGATTCTTCCTGCCCCTCTCATCATCGGGCGCCAACGCTCCCCTTGGTCGAGGGTGCCGAAGACCTCTCCAGTAGTGGTCCCGAAGTAGACCCCTGGCTCCCTGAGCCCGTCCGTGGCCATTCCGTCCCGGAGAACGCAGGTGTGGACCCCCTTGGGCAGGCCAGCGACCAGCTTCTCCCAGGTGGAGTTCTGCCGGCGGTAAACTGCGAGCTGCCCCTTGATGCACGAGTTGTGCTTCTTGCAGATTCCCTGGAAGGCTGGTACGACGAAGAGTGACTGGGTCCCGTTCTCGATCAGCCCTATTGGGAACCCGTGGCGCACAGAATCCCCAGGGCTGATGTCCTCCCACTTGGCTCCAGAGTCGACGGACCTGTAGACTCCACAGTGGCTCTGCTGGTAAATGGTGTCTGGGCTGGTGCTCGACAGCGCGAGCTTGTGGGTGCACGAGTGCACTTCTTTGAGGTGCCTCTCCAACATGGCCGACTTCTCGTTGATCGGTATGTTTGGCGCGGCCGATGTCCCGCCTACAGGGCAGTTTTCCTGTATCCCTTTCTGGAGCGAGTTCCATGTCTCCCCGCGGTCGTCGCTTCTGTAGGTCCCTCCGCCCGAGCTGACTATGAAGATTTTGCGGCTGTCATTCGGATCCACGCGGACTGTGTGGACGCAGAGGCCAGTGGTACCTAATGCCCAATCTATTCCCCATTCTTTCCGCCCCGGCGCATTATGGAGCCCAACGACTTCTGCCCATTCACCTCCGCTGTTCTCCGACCTGAAGAGGTGACCGTAGTGCGTGCCGGCGTAAAGGGTCTCGGGTTCTCGAGGATTGATTGCTACAGACCACACCTTCCTCACGTTCAGCCCCCTGCTTGCAGGCCTCCACGTTCGGCCGAGGTCCTCGGACAGGAAGACTCCCTCGCTCAGCGTGGCTGCGAAAAGGGTCTCATCATCCGGCCGGTAAGCGAAGCTGTTGACGCTTTCGTTCTTAAGGAACGGGCCCCTTCTAGCCCATTTCCTCCTAGTGGCGTCCGAACTCAGCAGAAAACCCCCTTCACTAGTGCCCACAGCTAGGAATGTCTTCCGTGGCGAGCGCGTCACGTTGACCGATTAGGCTGCTGTGGTATTTTAATGGTTTTCCGAAGAATGTGGCTGGGCGAACTCCAGCCGCCGCCAAGAGTTAATATGCCTCCGACGCCCGAGCCGTCTAGGCGATTGAACACAGCAGAATTTGCCAGGATAATGGCCAACCTGTCGGGCCGCAGGGAATCGTACGCAGTGGCAACAGTCGTGAAGACTGAGGGCTCATCATTGGGCAAGCCGGGCTTCAAGGTGATAATCTCCAAAGAGGGCGGTGTGCTCTACGGCTCGCTGGGGGGCGTCTGTCCGGAAGCGGCGATCGTGTCAACCGCGAAGCAGACGATGACAACTGGACAGCCTAAGTCTGTGAAGGTCTTCCTCGAGGACGTGGAGTCCTCAGTGGAGGGCGTAGTGAAGAGCCAGAGCGACGACGAGATTCACGTGGAGACGAACTGCGGCGGAACGATGGAGATCTATGTCGAGCCGTACCTACCCCAGCAGAGGCTGGTAATCATAGGGCAGGGAGGGAAAGACGACGTCGAAGACTCTCTCGTTAAGCTGGCAAAGCTGCTCGAACTGGAGGTCATAGTCATCGACCACAGCCCTGTACTCTCAGAGGAGCCAGACGAGCTGATCAAGGACGCGAACTTCGACCTTTCGAGGTTCAAATTCTACGAGTCTGACTCGGTGGTGGTCCTCACGAAGGGCGCGAGGGACATCGAGACGCTATCCGCGCTGTCTAAGTTCAAGTTGCGGTACGTTGGACTGATGGCGAGCAGGCAGCGCGCCATCGACGACCTCAGTGAGCTCAGAAAGAAGGGGGTCAACCAAAGATTCGTGGACTCGATACGAACGCCAATCGGCGTGGACATGGGATCCATAACCCCGGCCGAGATAGCCCTCAGCATCGTCGGCGAGGTGGTCGCTGTGAAATATGGGAAGTCCATGCCTGCAAGAAGCGTCAGCGAGGCACCGGTCCCCGTCAAACGAACCTAGCGGTTATTCGGAATCGATGGGCTTGCCCGCTACCCAGCGGCTTGTACCCCCGACCATTTCCTTCTTCCAGAGGGGCAGCCCGGTCTTGATCCTGTCTATGGCGTACCGGCACGCCTCGAAGGCGTCAGCCCTGTGCGCGCATGAAACGGCGACCACTACGCTGACCTCGCCGACCTTCAGTTTGCCCTCCCTGTGGACCATCCTGATCTTCCGGACGGGCCACCTCTTCCTCACCTCGGCTTCGATAACTCTCAGCCGCTTCTCGGCCATCTCCTTGTAGACCTCGTACTCCAGGCCGCTGACTCGCCCATGTTCGCTCCTGTTCCTGATCGTGCCGGCAAAGAGCACGATTCCACCGGCTGAGGGGTCGGTGACCAGGTCGAATTCGGCCGAGGGGTCTATCTGCTTGCGCGTGATTCTGCCCACAGTGCGGCGCAAGCTATCCGCCCGCCACTGGTGGCAGGACGCCCACCTCGTCGCCGTCGTTCACCCTGTGGTCGGGATCGGCCAGCTCATGGTTCACGGAGAGCCTGATTGAGCGCTTCATCGCTCCGAGGCCAGGGTGAAGGACGACAATCTGTTCGAGGACGGCGGCTACGGTCGCCTTTCCAGCAACGCTCACGAGCTCCCTCTCTTTACCTGCAACGTCACGGGCCAGGGCGAAGTAAATCACATTCAGCTTTACCATGATCATCAGCCGCCGATCGCGTTCATGTTCCTGGGCTTCGCCCAGCCGTCATTGATCCCGGGCATGTATCCGACCCCGTCAATCTTCCTCCTCACCGCCTCGCGGATGAAGGCCCTGAACCGCTCGTCCGAGCCGCCCCTGACGTACGGCTTCAGGTCGCGATATTCAGTGTCGAAGAGGCACGAAAGGAGCCTGCCGTCGGAGGTCAGCCTGAGCCTGTCGCAATCGTCGCAGAAAGGTTCGCTCATCGGCGTGATGATTCCCACTTCGCCGGGTCCGTCATTCAACGACCACAGAGATGCTGTCTTGCCCGCCATACGACCCATCGGAGATGGGTGATACTTCCTGCCGACGATGTCGAGTATCTCCTTCCCTGTCACGATTGCGTCCGGAGACCATATGCCAAGGCCGTCCAGAGGCATGAACTCGATGAAGCGGATAGAGAGCCCCCTCGAGTGTGCGTAGTCGACAAGGTCACCCACTTCGTCCTCGTTGTACCCCCTTATCGCGACGCTGTTGATCTTCACGGGGTCGAGGCCCACCCTGACTGCCTCTTCGATTCCCGCCAGCACCTGGGGAAGCGCGTCGAGTCCCGAGATTCTGGCGAACCTGTCCGCCTTCAGGCTGTGGAGGCTGACCGTCACACCCCTGAGCCCCGCAGACTTCATGGCCTTCGCCTTTTGTTTCAGGAACCAGCCATTCGAGGTCATGTCCACGGAGTCGATTCCGCTAATCGCGACCAGGCTGCCGACGAGTTCCTCCAGTCTGGGCCTGAGGAGGGGCTCGCCACCCGTGACCCTTATGTTGTCGATACCCAATGAAGCCAAGACCCTTGCGGCGTGCTCTATCTCACCGAAGGACAGCTGATCCGCAGTTGGGAGCCACTTGACCTTGGTCCTGTCAGGCATGCAAAAGAGGCACGCGAAGTTGCACCTGTCGGTCACCGAGATCCTTAGCTTCTTGGCTATCCTTCCCTTCGAGTCAATCAGTGGCTGACTTTGCTCCAGCTGAGTCAAACAAACAAGAAGTCGCGAAGCCGCACTAAAACCTTCCGTGCGTTTCGGTAGAACCTATATGGCGCGGCGGATGGCGTTGCACGGGTTGTTCAGGCAGGTCGACGTCTCATCAAAGCCGGTATCTTTGCGGAAGGCGACCGCGACTGGTGTGATCAGGCTCAAGCAAGCAACGTTGAAGCGGATAAGGCGCGGGGGAGTCGAGAAGGGCGACCCGATTGCGCTCGCCGGACTGACTGGGGTGCAGGCCGCCAAACGGACGCCCGAGATTGTCGCGCTCTGTCACCCCCTCAGGCTGGATTCGACCGAGGTCGAGGCAAAGATCATCCCCAGAGGAATCCAGGTCACCGCCAGGGTTTCAGCGAAAGAAAGGACTGGAGTGGAGATGGAGGCGCTGACGGCGGTTACGGTCGCGCTTCTCAACATCTGGGACGTGGTCAAACAGTACGAGAAGGACGCGAAGGGCCAATATCCCGGGACCTGGATCGAAGGGGTAAGGGTCACAAGTAAGGTGAAAAGAAAGATTGAAGCCGCATGAGAAACACAGAACGCTTGGCCTCAAGGAAGTCAGCGCCGCCATAGTCACGGTCAGCACAAGCAGGTTCGAAGCCAAGGACTCGGGAAAGCGGTTCA
>JAJTZC010000043.1:4146-8693 GCA_032906705.1 Nitrososphaerales archaeon | reverse complement strand
TCTGAGGCACGTCCGCGAAGAGCTTCTCGACCTTGGCCGGGTCCTTCGTCATGATCAGGCTCCGCCTCCGCTTCATCAGATATTTCACTGCCACGTTCTGATGGGCATGCCCCTCGACAGGAATCTTTTCCTTACCGATGTCTATCGTGAAAGCTCTCTTTGCCATTCGGTTCAACCCGAAGCTCGCGCCGCGGGTAGAATAGCCTTCACGTCAATTCGTCTTCATCTGGTACTCGAAATCGCGACATCTCCGCCTCCCAAGCTCGAAGAACGAAATTGAGCTGAACTACTACCCGAGGGGCAACCGCTTCGCGACCAAGTACACTAGAGGTGAGGAGATGGACCACCTCGGTTTCGTTGTCAAGGACGCCAAGAGGGCATTCAGGCAACTGGTGGCCAAGGGTGCCAAACCAGTCATCGGGCCCGGGGACACGAGCGACACCGAGCTCTACGTCGCCGACCCCGACGGGATTTGGATAGAGCTATGCCAGGCGTCGTAGATCAGTCAGGGTTACTCCGCAAGTGCTTACTGGCAAAGCTGGACGCTACAAGCTTCGGCAAACGGAGTTCACACTCCCGACCGTGATTTGCGTGCGAGAAGTCATTTATTCTCATCGTCTCCTCCCGAAGGTTTCACAGTCTTTTGGAATGGTTCTTGCCCAGCGTGCGTCGACCCGCCGAATCTGACGCCGCGTGGCCAAGGGCCATGACGCCCAGCACCACCTCCTGGCGTATACTCAGGCTTCTCTTCGACCTTGAAGAAGAACGGGTCGATTGAAGGCTCGACCTTCTTGGGGGTTAAGTTGCCATCTAGGAGGACGTGATTCATTGGGTCGTTATTGCGAAGGTACTTGACACCGTAGGGAAAGTATCCTCCCAAGATTCCTGAATCAGGGTCGTTATAAGCGGAGAAGACGCCGTAGAAGTCGTTTTCGCCGACCGCGACCAAGTTCGCGTAATCTCCGATTGAGGGTACGGAAAGATTGTGTTCTAAATCGAGTACATCAGCGAGTTTCAAATTGCTGGGGGGGGTTTTGAAGCCGTCGTCTGACCTCTCCAGAATGGTCTGCCATCTGGTCCCGTAGCCAGGACTGTAAAGCTGCTGATAAAGGAACCCGACCACTCCCTTACTGCTGACTGCCAGACTTGGGTTGACGGCCCTGGGAATGGAACGAAGGTCAGGGCTCCAGCTGACCCCACCATTTGTGGACTTTCTAAGATGTAGGGTGTATTCATCTGGCGTCGCGCCATCGGCCCAGGCCAAGTAGACAGTCTGGCCCTGGAGGTCTGTGGGGTCGACAGCAACCGAAAGGGTGCTCCCGATGCGCTGGGTTCCGAGAAACACGAAAAAGAGGTTTACGGAGACTGGCAAAGGTACGCCAATTGCTACCCTCACTCCCGCTTTCCCGTCCCCGTTTAGTTCGACGAGGTCCGTGAAGGGCTTGGCGCCTATACCCCAGTTGTCATCACGGCACACAACAACGTCTGTAATAGCCTTCTCGGATTTTCGCCAGCCAAGATAGGCGGCGTAAATAACCCCGCTGGGATGAATCGCTGGCCGGACGGAGGGTGCATCCTGGCCCGGCGTTTCCCTCACTTCGAGCCTCGCCGTCTGGAAATTTGCAAGCTGCGCCGCGTCAAGCGAGAAGTCCACAGTTGCCGTTTTCCCGGTGATAGGCTTCTGGGAGGTGTCGTTACTCCCGACATACACCCTATCCGTGTTTAGCGCCGTTGTCGCCTCTACCCACGGCTGATCATCGTCGGTCCTATCAATCAGTAAATCGTAATTCTGCGTCGTGAAGTCTTCAAACCGCAAAACGTTCAGGTCACCGCTGTCGCTTCTCAGCATGCCAACGTAAAGGACACCAGATGATTCGCCGAACTTTAGTGTCAAATCCCCTGTTGCCTCTCCCCCCGGCAGCGCAGCATTCAGGGTCCAGTTGTCGCCTCCGTCCAGAGAATAGTAGAAAGGGGCGTACTTCGATTTGAGAGGGTCGTACGTAAATGCGTGCGCCACTATGTGCGAAATATTCGCGGGATCTACGGCGATACTAGGCTCCCCATCGTCGTTCGTCTCGCCGCTCAACGACCATGGAATCATGTCGACAACGGAGACCTTCTCAACCGTGCCGTCTCACCGACCGCTCTTGGTCAATTTGCGAATCCGTTCCAGCTCATCCTTCGAATGAAAGTCGAGGGGGTCGAGAGCGGTCAGGCCCGGCACCCTGTGAGATGGACGACCCTTCTCCTGCTGATCCTTCCGCAGTATCCAGACTCCTTCTTGACCCTCTCGAAACTTGGGCGACCTGACCCAGAACGTGTCTCCGCTAGCGGGAAACAAGATGCTCAGGCTCTTATCCGTTATTCGACCCTTCTCCACGGAATCGACTTCGGCCTTGGCGACCCACCAATCTGGATCGTGAAATGAGGACGGCCCACCAAAAGCCCGCTCTGCCGCACGGGTAACCTTCGAGACCCTTCCGGAAATAACGAGCTCAGCCTTGGCTAAACGATCCTTGAGAGCACTATCCGCGTTGAGTCTGAGGGCTTCGCTCACCCGCTTCCTGAGGAGGCCCATGTCTGCGTCCTCGACCCTCTCGACCTCTTTGACGGCGATAGTCTCGCCGTAGAGCCATCCGCTCGCAAAGAAGACCGCCCGCTGGCCGACTTTGAGAGGTCTGGCTTCCAATCTCTCCAGCGTAATGTCTTGCCCGGTCAGGTCACCCAACTGAGGAGGCCCGTGTATTACCTCGTCCACATGGCATACCGCGGTCCTGGGATTCCCAAGCAGAGAAGTCAGCGAGCTGGATTCGAGCTTCCTGACCGTTGCTCTAAAGACAAGACCGGACCTCACGAGAACATCTCGGAGCGCATCAATCTGGATGTCCTTCTTCATGTATGGCCCCTGATGTCGCGCGGAAGCTGCGTAATAACCCTGCTGGGTTTCTCGGCCGCTTGAGACCTTTCATTACTGACTGTCCGCTGATGATGTGCTGGTTCCGGAATCATCCGTATTGTAGGTCCTTCAAGCAGCATTCCTCGCGCGATGAAGGCTCGGCGAGTCCGTCAACATTTGAGCACGCACGAGCTCTCGGCCAAAGCCTATTCGAGTACTCACAGGGAGGCTAGGGCTTTAGCCCGAGCCGCTTCACGAACCTGTTCAACTGCTTCTTGTCGGCCCAAGGCACTTCGAGGTAATCTACAATCTGCTTGTTCGTCATCCCGAGCCTCTTCGCCTCCTTGACTGTGAACTCGTACGCCTCTATCTCGATGGGGCTGTCGAAGTAGTCGAACTCATCAAGGAAGAGCTTCTTCCCGTTCATATGCTGCTTGATGTGGAAGAGCTCATGGATGATGTCGAGGTAAAGGGTCCGGGTGGGGCTGTGCTTCATGTGATGAGCGCTGATCAGTATGTGCCCGTCCTTGTCGTTGACCCCCATGTACCCCCACCGTGCTGAATAGAACTCCACCTTCATGCTCTTCAGGACCTGTTCGGTTTTGTCCCCGAAAATGTCGCGCAGAGCCTGCACCTTGTCGAGACCCTTGAAGAACCTGGTAAGGGGAAAAAGCTCGATGGGGACGTCACGCTCGATCTTGACCTTCAGCTTGGCATCATGGACCAAGATAGGCGGGACTGAGTCGAATGGGAAATAAGCCTAGTGGACGGGTTTGACGACACGACGCCTACGGCTTTCGGTAAGCTTGGAATCTCGTGTATAGACCGAAGGATCCCTGCTCGGAAGCAGTGAGCCTGAATCCCACGTTGGCCATAATGAACTCGAGAATCCATGGAGTCCAAATTCGGAACGAACCCTTGAACCTCCTCTTCGAGCCGAAATCGACGAAGAGGCGGTTGAATGTCCCCTTCTCTGGGTCGTAGCGAGTGTGGATTGAGACGACGTCCTTCTCGCCGGATGGCTCGTAGAGGATGCGCTGATAGACTCCGGCCATCATCATCGCGACGTGGTCGTTGACCTCGGCGACCATGACCCCGCCAGACCTGAGCACGCGAAAAGTCTCGCGCGCTATCTGCTGGAAATCGACCAGGCCAAAGTGGCCGAATGGAGCGCCCAAGAAGACGACGGCGTCGAAGGCGCTGGCGCCGAACTTCAGCCTCGTGGCGTCACCCTTCAGGATGCTGGCTTTGGAGCCGTGTTTCTTTGCGTACTGCCTTGCGGCCCTGACCATTCTACCCTGGATGTCCAAGCCTGTCATTCTATACCCCGCCTTCTCCAGAGGGAAGAGGTAGACTCCCGCTCCGCAGCAGAGGTCGAGAACACTCGAGCCCTTCTTGGGAAGATGCTTGAGGATGTGAGGAAGACCCTGCTCGACCCTGGTCGTCGCGGCCTCTGAGCCAGGAGCGTAGGGCGTACTATAGAGACGGTAGAACTCGCCCGCCCATTCAGGAAAACTTTCCAACGGGTTGAGAAGGTCTTGTCTCGATTTATCTCTTCTTCGGACGGGTGGCACTTGCCGAGCCTTCAACCAACCCTGTCCATCTTTCGGCGAACTCGTCCCTCTTGGGCCTGTAGACCTGCGAGAAGAAC
>JAJTZC010000043.1:359-4056 GCA_032906705.1 Nitrososphaerales archaeon | reverse complement strand
ATCCTCGGTCTGGACCTCACCACCGATTGTGAAGTATAACCTGCCGCCTTTCTCCTTCTTGAAGGCCATCTCGTCACCCAAGAAGTAGGTGCTGCCGCCCTTTGAGCTCCCGCGCCCGACCCCGCCCGATGCGGGCCCGGCACCAGAACCGCCCTTGAAACCTCTCTTCGCGGCCGCGTAGAAGATTGACCTGTTAAGACCCCAAGAGAAAGCTGAATCGAGGGGCAGGCCCAGCACAAACGCCCGGGCCGCCTGCAACAAGGCCATCACCTGGAAACGGCGCACGCTCATGGAGGCTGGTGGAATCCGGGTTGACCACACTATAAGTGTGGCCAAGGTTTGGCTCTGTTAAGCTGTCGGGTGGTCACGAACAAATTTCACACTCCGTAACCCGAAGACTTGACAGAAGTGGATTTTGCAAGATTCTTATGTTCGCGGGAATCAATATCCCAATGGGAAGGTTGGCAAGAACTTGCACTCGGCATCTAACCAGTCGAGCTGCGACCGCAGTCGTGACAAGCATCATCCTCTTGGGGCTGGCATCCTTTATTCCGCCTACGAATGGTGTCCAAGAGGCGGTTCGTCACGTCTCCGTGTCCAACCTAGCGCCCGCCGTTCAGCCCAGCACAAGCTCGCGCAATCCAGCGTCTGACCCACCAGCGTTTGCACCTTGGGCGTCGGTTGGCCCGAGAGCAATCTCAAGATCGACTCAACAGAGTCTCGTTGGAAACGCGGGAGCGGGGAAGGTGAACACCCTTTCGTTTAGCTCAAACCTGAGTATCATCTACGCGGGTTCGGGGACAGGACCCGGAAATTCAGGACCTCACAGTGATGGGGGTGCATTCCTCACGAAGGACGGCGGTGCTCACTGGTCTGACATTGATAGCGGTCTGACCGACCACTACGTAAGTGCCATCTTGATGGACCCGGGCGACCCCAACATCGCCTTGGCTGGAACTTGGTTCTCTGGAATCTTCAGGACGAGCAACGGCGGACAATATTGGAGCTTGACAGTTTTTTCCCCAGCCAGCGCACTCATCTTAGTCGGCACAATCGTCTTCGCCGGTACCTCCTACGGAATCCTATCCTCTCAGGACTTCGGAATGACATGGACTTCCGTAGCCCCAACCACCACCCCCGTCAGGGCACTTGCGTTTTCGAAGGATGGTCGAACCCTCTACGCAGGACTCCATGACGGGACGATAATGAGTTCGACGGATGGCGGGGCGTCTTGGAACACAAAGTTCCGGTTCAGCTCGGCAACGATATGGTCGCTAGCCATCAATTCGACATCCCCCACCACAGTGTACACAGTCGCATGGGTCAACTCCTACACCGTTCAGACCCTCTGGTCATCGACCGACGGTGGCGGTGCCTGGTCACAGGTGCCTTCAGCCCCGGTGGACATCCAGTATGTAGCCACGGACCCGAACAAACCAGGCGTCATCTTCGCGATGGGCGGCTACGCTTCTTCCTCAAAGTCGACCGACGGCGGCAAGTCCTTCACGAATCTCAACCTGAATGCCGATGTGAGGGGGGCGATTGTGACTCCCCAGAACGGCAATGTGGTTCTCGTCGCCTCTGACCAGGGAATCTACGAGACGAAGGACGGCGGATTGACATGGACTTCGCTCAACGGGAACTTGGCAAACTCCCTACTCACGGCTGGCAGCGTCAGCGGCGACGGACGGACATTCATCTCTGCCGTCCAAGATTATAGTCCAATCGTGTCGTTCGACGGCGGCTCCTCGTGGACGATCAGTTCCACTGCGTACGGTGAGGACGGCGGCGCCCTGATCAACCCGGCGAACAGCCGTTATGCATATGTTTTTACCATTAGTGGGTTGTTTACATCCACTGACGGAGGCAATACTTTCACTCTCAACTCCGCGATTCCCCCGCCGGGACTGGGGAATGTGTGCCCTAATCAGATTGCGGTGGACCCCTCTTCACCCAGCAACTTGCTAGCGGCTACTAGCGGCGGGCTCTACAAGAGCCCAGATTACGGCCAGAGTTTCCAGCTGATCTCTCTACCTAGTCAGACCGTCACCGCCGTTGCTGGGCTCGGGAGCACAATTTACGCGTCTACGACCAACGACTTCCTCTATTCCATCGACGGCGGGGCGACCTGGGCATCGAGCGGGAGGGGGCTCGCAAGCACACCCAGGATAGCTATCGACCCTGTAAATTCGTCCGTGGTGGTTATCGGGACAGATGCGGGCCTCTACAGGAGCACAAGCGGTGGTCGACTCTTCTCCTTGGTTCAGGGTATCGGGGTTCAAACCGAGGTCACGCCACCTTGCGGCGGAGCCCCGGCCGTTTACTTCGCCAAGGTTGGCGGACAGGTCGCCCTTTTCGCAGGGACGGGAAATGGTTTCTTCGAGAGCCTGGACCTGGGTGCGACATGGGAGAACCTATCATTCAACATGAACGCCACCCATGAAGTCACCAGCGTGGAATACGCCGGGGGGAACCTCTACGTCTCCACGTATGGGCAGGGTTTCCTCGAGTGGCCACACTTCCCGGGTGTGCCCCTCCAACCCCGCTTCCCCTATGCGAGCCCGACCCCGACCAAGGTCACCCTCTCATGGAGTGCCCCCTCTTTCGACGGTGGCACACAGGTGATTGGATACAAGGTGTACAGAGGTGATTCGTCGACAGGTGAAAGGCTTCTAGCATCGATCGGCAGCCAGACATCGTACACGGACAGCTCTGTGGTTTCTGGAACCACTTACTATTACAACGTCACAGCGTCGAACGCGGTCGGGGAGAGCGAACCTGTGAGCCTCAGCGTCGTTGTCCCGCTCCTCACATTGACGACGACCACCACCGTGACCCAGACGACTACCCAGACCCTGACGAGCACCACAACGGCCACCTCGGTAAGCACGGTCACGATAACATCTACCTCGACGTCGACGGCTACTTCGATACTCGTTCAGACATCTACAGTTACCTCGAACCTAACGAGCACCACGACAACCGCTGTCTACATCCCCATGCCATACTCACCGTCCTGGGTCTGGCTAGTCATCCCTGCTGCGGCAGTGGTGAGTGGACTCGTGGTCTACGCGCTCGGCAAGAGAGGTAGGAGTGGGCGACAACCCTGACCTTTTCCCAGTAATACTCGGGGCGATGTTCGAAGGCTCCGTGTCCACATGGCACTGCCATCTTGTTGGGTGATTCTCAATGATTTCGATGCTCAATCACCCTACGACTTGATAGAACCATCGAGCGCGAATATAGTAGCCGATTCAAGGTGAAGGGCTTGGAGAAGGCGCGCCGACCTCTTTGGGCTTCGTCATGAAGTAGCTGTATTCCGAGTCGGTCAGCCTGTTGTAGAACTGGACCCTTCCCTGCTCCCTGCTCACTTCGTTGGCGTAAGCGTAAGCACCCGTCCTGGCTGCCTTGGGCCAGAGTCGGCCTCTGACCTGCTTCGTGTAGTAGACGGTCGCGCCCAAGGTCGCCGTCCATTTGACTGCTGCACTTGACCGACCACTTTGTCATAGAAAACCCTCGCAACAAATATGCTTATTTAGTGCCATTATGGTATTAGTGGTAGAATGGCAGAAGCCATAACGACGATGGACAAGGCGGGGAGAGTGGTAATTCCCAAGGAGATCCGGGAGAGGATGAATCTGAAGGAGGATAGCGCGCTTCTCGTAGCAGAGACAGGCAGGGGTGTCCTGATCCTGAA
>JAJTZC010000043.1:0-349 GCA_032906705.1 Nitrososphaerales archaeon | reverse complement strand
CGCAGATCGACTCAGAGTGGAGCTTAAGGGGAAAGATGTGGACGAAATAGCTAGTAGGGTCGAAGAGCAGTCGAATGAGCGAGTCAGAAAGGGAGAACGCCCTAAGACGCTTCGTCATTGATACAAACGTCTTCGCATCTGCGATAAAGCCATTCTCAAGACGCAGCCGAACAGCTCGTGCTAACACCGGTTCTCTGGCCCTCTTGATGAGACTAATCACCGATGCCGAGTTGGAACTATCCGGCAACCTCTGGCTGTTCGAAGAGTACAAACGACTAGCCGAGGAGTTGGATTCCGAGACAAGCGAATTGATTCTCGGGCAACTCACAGGGAAGATGCGCGAAGTTAT
>JAJTZC010000042.1:0-9642 GCA_032906705.1 Nitrososphaerales archaeon | reverse complement strand
CCTTCCCTTTCCGCCCTTCGAGCGTCCTCGACTCTTTCTTTTCTTGGACAAAACAGCTTTGCGACTTCGATTCGCGTCCCTCTTTAAAGATATGCTGCGCGGGAACTGTCAAGATAACGGCTCATCGAATCCTCCGTCAAGCGTCGGCTCATACCGTCATACCTGAAGTCGCGGCAAGGGTTCAAAAAGCCAATCTGACGACTGGGAGTCGCTTGGTCAAGGGTTTCTTAGGGTATCCAAGAGAAGGAAACGGCCTTGCGAGTTGGGATATGTTCCCAAAGCTGAACCCGCCTTTGTCAGACGGGCAGATTACCAAGGCCATAGAGAAGGCCTTCGAGAGAGCCACCAAGAACAAGGAGGGCGATGTCATAGAACAACCAGATTCCGCGAAGGCGTTGGTCGAACTGTGTCTGAAACACCTTAGAGACCGAACCGACCCAATCCTAACCACGTCTTTCTATGCGAATGTGAAAGCGGAAGAGGTCTTCGAGATGGACGCAATCCCTCACGAAATGCAAAGGCACAGGATGAAGCTCGGAAGCTTCTACCAGTTCCTCCTTGAAGAATTGATTACCATCGCCTCAGACCAAGTCGATTCCCCGTTCATGGTGAACGCAACGGGCGGCCCTCGGGAGGGGGATGTAATCGCATACATGGAACCTGATTCATTCAAGAAGGGACTGAAGCTCTACATCTCTGTAAAGAAGTCTGGAGACACGATAGGAGGCCAGGACAAGGCGGGAGCCGTTAGGCGACTCGAACAGGTCGCCAAGGAAGACCAGAGCAGGACATCACCCTACCTTTGCGTGTTCGCAATAATGACGCCGAAAGGGAAGGTGGCGAAATACAAGGCAGATAGGAAGATGCTGAGGGACAACAAGAAGAGGTTGGTGTCCAACTTCTCTGAGGACTGGGGCCCAGGCTTCGTGTATCCGTTCGTCACGGGACGGTCGGCATATGATATTTACAATGAGGCGGGGAAGGTCGTCGAGGATTACTTCCCGTTCTACTCCGTGAGGTTCAAGGAAGAGGCCTCCGACCTATTGAAGAGAGAACTCATCAAGCGTGGGATTGCGAACAAAGCGGGGGAAGTCATTACCGACCAACTCTTCCGCTATATCACGCGCGAAATTGATTAGAAGCCTTCTTTGATTACCTTCGTTCCGTTCAGATTCGATTCCTTCTCGATACGCTTGTAAGCTATGTCGCAAAACTCTTTATTGTTGTCGATGAGGATTGAGTTGCGGTGGAGGTTGATTGCCGCGATGCCTGTCGTCCCCGAGCCGCCGAAGGGGTCTATCACCAAATCGTCCGAGAACCCTTCCTTGTCCTGACGAGTAAACAGTCTAATGAAGAACGCTGGCAAACCAACGGGATAGACGGCGGGGTGCTTGAAGTCCCTCCCGATTCCAATGGGGAGGTCGATTACGTTTTCGGCCTCTTCGGGTTCCTCGGTCTCTATCACGTTCGACGGTAGAACCTTGTCTTTGTTCACCCAGTATGTCAAATCCCTTCCGAACCCGCTCCTGTTGGCCGAGTTCTGACGCTTGAGGTCTTTGCCCCTGAGGTTAGCCAGCCTCGCCTCTGTCCAACCCCCGATAGGTATCTTCACCTGTTCCTGATACATCTTAGGCCTCGTTGTCTTTGCGAGGTGGAAGCAGTATTCCCATCCGTCTCTCAATCGGTTGTGCCAGTATCCAGGCATTGGGTTGGTCTTCCTCCAAAGGTAGTCGTCAATCGACTTCCAACCTTTCTCTTCGAGGCGTTCAATGGTCTTCCAGACGTATCGATTCCTTGTCCCGCTCACTACCTTATCCTTGATGTTGAGGACGAAACTCCCTTCAGGGTCGAGGGCATTCCAAAAGGCCTCATGGAAACCCTCAGGCCCAGCGAACCAGTTGGCGTAGTCACCAGGGGCGATGCTGTCGTAATGGGACTTCCTCGCGTCCGCATATGGGGGTGAGGTCACTATGAGGGAGGCTTTCTCAGATAGAGTCGGAAGAACCTCTCGGCTGTCCCCGTAGATTATCTTGCAGTAGACGTGCTTCCCCTTCTCGGTGGGCGGCATCGGTTCGCTCACGGACTTAGAGACCATTCCCGCTCTTAACCTCCCCGTGCCTTCCCTGGCCGCTCTAAAATCACTTCGTCCTTCCCTTCCGTTGCGTCCAAGATTATTACTTCGGCCATGTTGGTTACGCTCCTATGCTCTTTGTCGGCCTTCTTCTTCAGTTTCGCATAGACTTCATCCCTGACGGCGACGGTCTTCCAACCTTCGTATGGCATTCGTCCTTGGCCTTGGTGGGTTTGCTACTTAAGGCTACCGTAGGCTCCCGCAACCTTCCATAAGGCTTAAGTAATCCCCTACCGTAGCCTACGGTATGCACCCAGACGAACTCCGATTCGAAATGGACAGCGACGACTTCGAGGCCTTTGTTTCAAGCCAAGAAGCACAACGAGAGATGGAGGTGGACTGAATGAACCAATACTCTCTCAAGCCGTCAATCAACGAAAGGGAGATGAGGGGTCAGTCCATCGCCCAGAACTTCGGATGGGTGAGGCGCGTTGATGAGACCTCATACATGGTTCACTCCCAGAGGCTTGATAGCGAGTATTCCGTAGTCCAGACCGAGACAGGTTGGATTTGCGATTGCCCCGACTCGACGTTCCGCCTCCTGAAGTGTAAGCACGTCTGGGCGGTAGAAGTCTCATGGAGGATGAGGAAGCGGGTCGAACAATCGGTAGTGATTCAGCCCGTCAGCGTGAAGAACTGCCCCTCATGCAACTCAGAGAGCATAGTCAAGCATGGAATTAGGCGGAACCAGTCGGGGGCGATTCAGCGTTGGTCGTGCAAGGGGTGCGGGAAGTGGTTCGTAATCAACCTCGGGTTCGAGAAGATGCACGCCAGCCCACAGGTGATTACCTCGGCCATGACCCTCTACTTCACAGGGGAATCTTTCCGAGGCGTGTCGAGGTTCCTCAAACTGCAAGGCGTGAAGTTCTCTCAGCAATCGGTCTGGAATTGGGTCGAGAAATACACGCGGCTGATGGAGGACTATCTCGAACAGATTCGGCCTCAGTTGAGCGACACTTGGAGGACTGACGAGATGTATGTGAAGTTCAAGGGCAACATGAGGCATCTCTTCGGGATGATGGACGACGAGACCCGCTTCCGAATCGCCCAGATGGTCTCGGCCAACAAGGGAACCTCTGACGTGAGGCCCATGTTCAAGGCGGCGGAGCAGAGGGCAGGGAAGAGACCCAAGACCCTCATCAGCGACGGAGCGCACAACTTCGCCATCGCCAACCGAAAGGAGTGGTATAGCCACCACCCTGAAAACTGCACAACGCACGTCGCAGACATCAGGCTCGGCGGCAAAGTCCACAACAATAAGATGGAACGCATGAACGGAGAATGGAGGGACAGAGAGAAGGTCATGCGGGGCCTCAAACGGGAGGACTCTCCCGTCATCGGCGGGATGCAAGTCTTTCACAACTACTTCCGACCTCACGAGGGACTTGGAGGCAAGACCCCCGCAGAGGCGGCGGGAATCAAGATAGAGGGGGAGAACCCGATGCTGACGGTGATTCAGAACGCGAGCCGCAAGCGTGAGCCGACGCTTGACGGAGGATTCGATGAGCCGTTATCTTGACAGTTCCGCTGCGCGTCGGGGGCCTATTCTTTCTTGTAAGGAGTTGCAAGAGCTGCAGGCGGCCTCAGCCTGGTCGACGCCAGTGCGAGTACTACCACCGTGACGAGGTAAGGCAGCGAGCCGAAAAGGAAGGTGTAGCCCTGGGTGCTGTTGAACTGCACGTAGACTCCCCAGCTCATTCCGAAAAGTACGCTCAACCCTAGCACCCAGATGGGGCTCCAGGCGCCCGCTATCACCGCGGCCAGAGCGATGAAGCCCAGCCCCCTGGTCATACTCCTCACGAAATAGTTCGAGAGGATGACGGAGAGGTTTGCCCCTGCCAGACCGAGGAGCGCGCCCCCAATGGTGGTGGCTAGGATCCTTGTCTTGGCCACGTCCAGCCCCGCGGCCTCCGCAGCTTTGGGGTTCTCACCAACGGCCCTCACGTGGAGACCGAAGGTCGTCCTGCGGAGCAGGAGGTACATGAGCACCGGGATTATGAACATCCCCACCTCGAGGATGCTGACCGACCCCGTTGAAGCCATCCCCGGTATCGAGAAGAGGGCGGGTAGCTGGTTCGCGAGCGGGGTCGAGTCGAACGACTGGAAGTTGGCTATCGTCGCCACTATTGTGATTCCCCCCGCGAAGATGTTCACCCCTATTCCTGCGATTACCTGGTCCACCTGCAGCTTCGTGCTGACGAATGAAAAGAAGAGGTTCGCTGCCATGCCCACGACGAGACCTATGAGCAGCGCGATAGCGGGCGACAACAGCCCCACCCGAGATTCGAAGAACCAGTTGGCGTAGGCTGCGGAGAAGGCAGACATTAGCATGACCCCTTCCAGCCCGATGTTGAGGATTCCGGATTTCTCTGAGAGCAGCTCGCCCTGGGCTGCCAGCCCGACTGTGACCGCCTGCTGAAGGCCCACGGCGACCACGACGACGATGAGGGTCAGGTCCATTTCTTCTTCCCCGTCCTCTTGAGAATCGCTCGGCTCAGGTACGGCATTGCAGTGAAGAGGATGATCAGGCCCTGCATCGCCCAGACCAACTCTCTCGGGAGCCCCTGCAATTGGATCGAGGGCGCGCCCGCCACCATCACGCCGAACAGGACCGCAGAGAAGATCGAACCAATAGGATTGTTCGCAGCGACGAGCGCGACTGCTATCCCTGCGAACCCTTCTCCTCCGAACCAGCCCTCAGCGAACTGGTCCACATAGTTGCCCCTGGACAGCACGTCCCCGGCTCCGGCGATCCCAGCAATCAGGCCGCCTATTGCCATCGCTATCACCTGCATCTTCTTGGGGTTAATCCCCTTCGCCTGGGCGGACATCGGTCCCGACCCGGTGGCCCTGATCTTGTAGCCGAGGGACGTCCTCTGCAGGAAGTACCAGCATGCGAATGCGGCGAAGATGGAGATGAAGATCATTATCGATGCGGAGTAGCCTGGTATCTTTGGAAGCGCGACGACGGTGCTGAAGCGAGGGGTCTGGTTCGATACCAGCGTCTGCGGAATCAACCGACCAATGTAATTGAAGAGGAGGTACGACGCGGTAGCCTGCGCTATGTAGTTCATCATGATCGTGGTCACGATGGCCGATGCCTTCCTGTACGGCTCGAGCACTCCTGGTATGAACGCCCACATTGCCCCCGACAGGCCCGCGACTATGAAGGCGACCAGAGGCCAGAGCACAAGCGGGAGTGGTATGAAGAGGGCTACCATGGCTGCGAAAATCCCGCCGAAGTAGATCTGGCCCTGCGCCCCGACGTTCCATATTCCGGCCTTTCCTGGCAGCAGGAAGGCGAGGGCTGCGAGAATCAGCGTAGCCATGTACGTCAGCAGGTAAGATTGGCCGTCATTCGTGCCGAAAGCCCCGTTGATCATCGCGCTGAAGACCAGAATCGGGCTGTACCCAGCGAGCAGAATCAAGACCGCTCCCGCAAGGAGCCCGAGGAGAAGGGCTATCAGGGAGGGCACTGCCCTCATGAAGAGCCTGTACAGGGCCTTGGCCCAGCCCTCTTCTTCGCTGCTCACCGTTATGCCGCGACTCCCCCGAGAAGCTTTCCGAGCTCTTCTATGCCTGTTCCTCTCTTCAGCTCTCCTATGATCCTCCCTTCGTACATCACTAGAATCCTGTCGCTGAGGTCGAGTACTTCGTCGAAATCAGCGCTCACGAGGAGCACCCCTCTACCGCTGTTCCTGGCCTGAACCAGCAGCGACTGTATGTATTCAGTGCTGCCGACATCAAGACCTCTCGTCGGTTGGTGCGCGATCAGCAGCTCGGGGTTCGCCGTCAGTTCCCGCCCGACGATCAGCTTCTGCTGATTCCCGCCTGACAGATTCTTCGCCTGGGTGTCGATGCTGGGGGTGACGATGTCGAAGGCGCCCACGATTTTCTTGGCGAATTCTCTGACCCTGCCGACGTGCATGAACCCGGCCCTGGTCGAAAACTGAGGCTTGTCCACACCGCCGAGGATAGCGTTCTCGGCTAGGGAGAAGTCCATTACGAGCCCCCTCAGCGCCCTATCCTCTGGGATGTGCGCGACCGAGAGGTCCAGTATCTTCTTTGTCGTGAATCCTATCGCGACCCTCCCCTTCAGCTCTATGACGCCGGAGGTCGGCTTCTTGAGCCCCATTAAGGTCTCAACGAGCTCCGTCTGCCCGTTCCCTTCCACGCCCGCCAGGCTCACTATCTCTCCCTCTCGGACTGAAAATGAACAGTCGTTCACCGCCTTCGGTTTGTGTTTGTCTCCGTAACACAGACCCTTCACCTCGATGAGGACCTTTCCCGGCTCGTACTCCGCGAACGTGAACTTCCTCTCCACATCCCTGCCCACCATTAGCTTCGCGAGCTCGCCATAGGAGGCGTCCGCTGTGTCCAGTATGCCCACCACCTTGCCATGTCTCATGACAGTGATTCGGCTGGTGATTTCCATTACCTCCTTCAGCTTGTGGGTGATGAAGACCACCGTCGCACCCGACGCGACGAGCCTGCGGATTGACTTGAAGAGCTCCTCTACCTCGAGGGGGGTCAGGACAGCTGTCGGCTCGTCCAGGATGAGTACCTTTGCCCCTCTGAAGAGCGCCTTGAGTATCTCCACCCTCTGCTTGAACCCCGTGGGCAGGTCTTCAACGAGTTCGTCCTGGTCTATCCCGAGCCCGGTCTTGCCGACGAGTTCCTTGACCATCTGCCGGGCCTTGGCACGGTCAAGGACTCCCATGGATGACGGCTCGAACCCCAGAATTATGTTCTCCTGCACCGTGAGGTTTGGCACAAGTGTGAACGCCTGGTGGACCATCCCGATGCCGTGGTTGATCGCATCCCTCGAGCTGCTGACCTTCACGGGCCTGCCGTCAATCTCGATGCTCCCATGGTCTGGCCTGTAGAGTCCGTAGAGGATGTTCATCAGCGTGCTCTTCCCGGCCCCGTTTTCGCCGAGCAAGCCCATCACCTCTCCCTTCATTGTCTGAAAATCGACGTTGTCTACAGCAATGACCCCGGGAAACTCCTTTCGAATCCCCTTCATCGAGACCATTGCTTCGCTCAAACCTATCACCAAAAAGAAGAAGGTAGGTGAGCTCCTGCTCACCTATCTTTACGGGTTGTAGTTCTCGGGGACGACTGCCGTGCCGTTGAGGATTGCCGCCGTGAGCTGAGCAACGACCTTGTTTGCCAGAGGCGTCAGGTACTGCGAGGTGTAGGTCATCGGACTAAGGCCGACCGCGTGCTGGGCTAGTCCAAGCAGGTAGACGCCCTTGGTGTGCGTCGCAGTCGGGCCGTTCCAGTAGGAAGGCGCCCACTGCGTCGGGTTGTTGTAGAAGCTGCTGTAATTGTTGTAGACCACGCTCTTGATTACGTTGAAGACTCCCACGTCGACCCTCTTCATCTCTGAGCTCAGGATGAAGGAAGGCGATTGGAAGCCACTCGTGGCGTGGTTGACGAAGTACTGCTGAGTGCCGTAGTAGTCCTGGTCGGCGTCAACGCCGATCGCCATGTACTTTGGAGGAGTATTGGCGTTCCAGTTCCAACTCGTCTGCTGGTCTAGAGCTCCGGTCTGGTCGAACAGGCCAGTGCCGCTAGCGCCTGCGGCCGCGAATATGATGTCTGCACCCTGCTGGAACATTCCAGCGGCCTCGGACTTCGCCACGTCAGGCGCGTTCCAGGCTGCCGGAGTGGTTCCTGTGTACTGGGCAGGCAACGCTGTGACGCTCTTGTGGGTGTAATTGGCTCCCCAGGAGACGCCATACTGCCAGCCGTGCCAGAACTTGTGGATGATTCCGATGTCCATGCCCCCGATGAACCCGACCTTGCCGGTCTGGGTCATCGCAGCGGCCAAAGCTCCCATGATTGCGCTTCCTACGTGCTCCTGGAACTTGATTGCGACCACGTTGGACATGTTGTAGATGTCGCCGTCGATCTGCGCGAAATTCTGGTTAGGATACTTCGCCGCTTCGGCGGCAACGTCGGTGTCCATCAGGAATCCGACAGCTATGATGAGGTTGACCTTGGTCGATACCATCCTCTCGATGTTGGGTGTGTAGTCTGTTGCGCTGCTCGAGCCGAGCTCCTTGTAGTTGACTCCGAGCGTCTTGTTGGCGTTGACTACGCCAGCATAGGCCATGTCGTTGAAAGACTTGTCGCCTTTGCCGCCTGTGTCGTATATGACACCTATCGTGAACCCCTTGCCTGGCAGCGCCGCCTGCGTCGCGCTCGTCGGGGTACCCGGCGAGGTAGACAGGAAGTAGTAGGCCGCGCCCGCGATTACCAGCAGGATGATGACGATTGCGACTCCGGCTGTAGTGCTCAGTCCCCTTCTAGTTTGCGTGAGCAAGTATTCTCGGCGCCCCTTGCCGTCTTTGGATACTTAAACGCTCCAACGGCAGGCTCTGTTAACTTGACAGTTGGTTCATCTCCATGTTAACTCGCTGGAGATGCGCCCTCTCGGAGGGCGAGTCCCGCGTCAAGTTACCATAGCCGCGCAGGGCACGAAAACTTGAAACCATCCCAGAGACAGCGAGAGCCGTGCTTGGTGAATACTTCAAGGCAAAGGAATCGAGATAATGGTCAAACTCAGGCGCGGCTATTGGACGAGGAAGAGAATCGCCGTGGTCGTCATTGCTGGCTGGCTTTCGTGGCTTGGCATCGGACTCTGGGTTCCTCCGTGGTTGTATGGTGAGTTGCTCTATACGACGACTTTCAATCTCAACGGGCAACGGTACACCCTGCATATCGCCGACGCGCCCCCAGTCTCGTATCGAGCGAACATCACCCTCTCGACAGTTGGGTTCTTCACCAACCTGAATGACGTACACCTGAAGGCTACTATCTACGACGCTAACTTGACAGACCTCAGAAGCCATTACGAGGCCTTTACCTTTCTTCATGCTGATTACGAGGTCGCGAGCGACTACTCCAAGACTGGCTATGTCAAAGTCCCGCTCCTGAACCAGACTGGAGCGGGGGTGTGGGTCGCCGAAGGAATCATCACCTTCATTGACCAACCGAACGCTACTGGGCCGTTCATGGTTCCAATCAACTTCACTGCGGGCGCGAAATTCATTTGTATGTCTTGCCTCTACTCTCCATCGCTCGTCAAACAGGTTGAGGCTTATCATTTCCCTCTTACCTTCGGGCCATCCACCGAGAATTTTGCCATAATCCAAGACCAGTATAACCTGAAGTATGGTGTGGCTCTTGCGTCATTCAGCTTCTTGCTCCTCCAACCCATCTTCGAGAGTATCCTCATCGAGGAAAAGAAACGCAAGAAGTCCAAAAAGGGCTAAGCCAAGTCCAAACAAGTCAGCCCAGACGCCCAAGAATAGAGAGAACCATATGGTTGGAACCCCGACCATTATTGCAACCACGCCAAAGAGCGATAGGATTACGCCGTGTCCAGCCACTTAGCAGCCCCCCGACGGCTGGAGCGTGGCCAGACAACTTACCAGAGCCTTTTTCTCGCCACTCCAAATTCTTAAGAAAAAGCAACTTCAGGGCCTCAGTTCCGCTTGAGA
>JAJTZC010000041.1:0-9883 GCA_032906705.1 Nitrososphaerales archaeon | reverse complement strand
TCATCACGGTTAAATAACACTCGCGAGGGGCGACGCGAACAAGGACAACATATGCCAGACAAGAGATCCGACTCAAGGAAATCGGAGGAACGCAGGCCGCCACGACGCAGTGCTCCGGCCCCAAGACCAGTGCAGCATACAGAGCCAACACAAACGCAGAATCAACAGCAAACACAAGTGCGCGCACCTTCACCAGCTCCAGCGCCGATGCCGCAGCCGATGGAGCGCAGAGCGCCTTCCAACCACATCTTCGTAGGCAAGAAGCCAGTCATGAACTACGCGATGAGCGCGCTCATCCAGCTGACTCAGGCCGGAGAGGTGGTCGTAAAGGCGAGAGGGCTCGCAATCAGCAGGGCTGTCGACGTGGCTGAAATAGTCACGAAGAGGCTCGGCAACGGCCAGTTCAGCATCAAAGACATAGCCATCAACACCGAAGTCGTCGGCGAAGGCAGCGAACAAAGGAACATCTCCTCCATCGAAATAGTCGTCGGCAGATAGAAACAGCGATACCATTGGAGCAGCTACGCGTTCCGGTTCGCTAGCGTTAGCTCCGCTTTGTTTTCTCCTCGTACCACAGGCAAAGCTGTAGCTTCATGGTCCTGGCGAGCCTCTTGATGCGTACCTCCCGCTTCAAGGCCGCAGCCCTGTCCGCCAGCTCCTCCAGGTAGACTAGCTTGACGGGCCGCTTCGTCCTGGTGTATCGCGATGCAGTCCCTCGATTGTGCTCGGTGACCCTCCTGGATGGGTTCATGGTGTACCCGGTGTAGAGCGAGCGGTCGGAACACTCGACAATGTACACAAAGTGTCTTGCGGGCAGGTTTTCTTCTATTGCGTCCTCCGTTGCCGCAATTGGCTTGTCTTCCGGGTCGTCCTTTGACACGTCAGCGTCGGAAATCCTTTTGCGCAATGCTGTCGAGACAAAATCTAATCTGGGATAATGTTTTTAAGTTAAAATTCAGCGGCCAATCACCAATAAAAAGTTGGTTGACCCCCGCCCACAACCCATAGCAAGATCTGGGGTTGCCTCATTAAGATTCTCAGACAAAGACCTGTACAACCTCGCCGAGAGATACGGTACGCCCTACTTCCTGATCGACGAGACAACTCTCCGGAAAAAGGTCAGCGAGATGGAACAGGCGTTCACAGAGTTCAAGGGAGCGTTCAGGGTCGCCTATTCCATGAAGGCGAACTTCAATCCGTCGGTGATCAAGGCTTTCGTGGGCGAAGGGATAATGTTCGACCTCACCGCGCCCACGGAACTCTACTTCCTCCTGAAGTGCGGAGGTTCGGCGGAGAGCGTGATGTACACGAGCATCACCGAGACCGCGACGGAGTACGAGACCGTGCTGAAGGCAGGCGTGCGGATGATCGTGGTCGCCAGCCACAACGGACTCCTCAACCTAATCGAGGCCGCGGGCAAGACGTCTGCGAAGGTCAAGGTTCTCGTGCGGGTCAACCCAGAGGTTCACGTCCATGCTGAGCTGAGAGGCTCTATGGGCCACGGAAAGTTCGGACTCCCGTTCGACGGCGCAGGCCAGGACAGCGCGGTAAACGTGCTCAGGAAGCTCCTTTCGACGCCGGGGCTGGTCTTCGAAGGCTTCCATTTCCACCTAGGGAGCCAGATTGAGGACCCAGCCTGCTATGCAGAGGCCCTCGAGAAACTCGAGGGCTTCATACTGGAGGCCAGGAAGCTGGTCGGCCAGTTCGAGCTGAAGACCCTGGACATAGGAGGGGGTATGCCCGCGTCGTACGGTCGAAGGGTGCCGACTCCAAAGGATGTCGCTGCCAAGATAGTCGGGCAGTTGAACAGCTTGGCAGAAAGCCTAGGCAACAAGTTCACGCTCATAACGGAGAGTGGGAGATTCCTGACCGCAGAGTCCGCAATCCTAGTTTCGCGCATCGTCAACGTGAAGAAATTCGGGGACAACAGGTACGTTTACGTCGACGCAGGCTACAACTCCCTGCTCGACGCGGCGCTCTTGAAGCATGAATACCCGGTCGAAGTTGTGCCTGGCGGAAGGCAGGCCATGCAGAAGACAGTGCTCGTGGGGCGTCTCTGCGACCCGCTCGACGTCTTTCCCACATCGGCGAGGTCCAAGTTGGGCGGGGCCGAGGTCGGGAAGCTCGTCATGTTCCGTGATGTGGGGGCCTACTCGCTTGTCCTGAACACCCATTTCCACAGCCAGCCAAATCACTACGTTCTGATGCGGACGAGTCAGGGGAGTTACAATGTGGCGCGGAAGGGCCAGGACGTCGAGCGGCTCTTCATGGACGAGGGCGGCGACTGCCTGCCCAACTGACTCGAACGAGAATGGGTCCCCCTCCGGCTAAGAGATTGAAGCCCGGCGAAGTCTACGAGAGTTTCACGCTGAAAGACGGACGGCAGGTCACCCTCAGGGCTCTCCGCAGCTCAGACCTGCGCACGGCGGTCAGATTCGCAAACGACCTCGTGCGGGAGAGGTCCTCGAACCCTGACCTCGGCGTACTGATCGACACGCTCGTAACCGTGAAGGAGGAGAGGAAATGGCTTGCACGGAGGGTGGCGGCGATCAGGAAGAACGATGTGTTCAGCGTCGCAGCTGCTTACGGGAAGAGAATAGTGGGCAACTGCGAGGTCACCAGATCTCCGTTCAAGGACATGCGCCACGCTGGGTCGCTGGGGATAGGCATCATAGCCGGATTCCGAGGCGCGGGGCTCGGCAGGCGGATGCTGGAAGTGCTCCTCGAGGACGCTTCTGCCGGAGGCGTCAGGCTGGTGGAGCTGAGGGTCCTCTCGAGCAACGTGCAGGCACGCAGCCTCTACCGGAGTCTTGGATTCAAAGAGGTGGGAATGATTCCAGGGAAGATTCTGAGGCGAGGCAGGCGCATCGACGAGGTACTGATGTACAGGACCGCCTGAGAGAACCGATATATCCACGAGGTCAGGGCTCGGTGGCGTTTGACGCTCGAGGTCATCATCGGCCCGATGTTCTCAGGCAAGACATCCGAGCTGATCAGGCTCGTCGAGAGGGAGGTCATCGCAAAAAGGAAGGGGGCAATCTTCAAGCCAGCCTTTGACAAGAGGTATAGCGCCAGGCAGGTTGCAAGTCACAACGGCTTGCGCTACGACGCATATTCGATAGTTGCGACAGATGGCGGAATCAGGAGGATTCCAGAGATCGTCAAGAAGGAGAAGCTCGACGTAATCGGCGTAGACGAAGTCCAGTTCTTCCCCGGCGACCTTGTCCAGCTTCTGGATTCGATCGCCTACGAGAAGAGGGTGATAGCCTGCGGCCTTAACATGAACTTCAAGGCGGAGCCCTTCCTCTCGACGATGAACCTCGCCGCTCGTGCCGACAGGGTCAGATACCTCAGCGCCGTCTGCGTAAAGTGCGGGCAGGAGGCCACCCGGACGCAGAGGCTGATTGGCGGCAGGCCGGCCCCGGAAGACTCCCCTGTGATCGTAGTGGGAGGGAAAGAGCTCTATGAGCCGCGCTGCAGGACGTGCTTCGAGCCGCCGCGCTGATAGGAGACTGATGGACTTTGATACACGCGTTTGTTCCCCGCACGACGGTGGCGTCGTGACCAATGGCACTCGAGCCCAGGGACAGTTCGGGCAGGATGTACCACGTCGGCCTCACGAAGAGGGACGTTGGTCGGATCGCCTTCCTCCCCGGGGATCCCGGGAGGGTTCCGGTCATCGCCGAGTATCTCAAAGACGCCAAGCTGATCGCAAGCCATCGCGAGTACACGACCTACGGGGGACGCCTTGCGGGAGAACACGTCATAGCCACGAGCACCGGCATCGGGGGGCCATCAGCAGCCATAGCCGTCGAGGAGCTGGCCCGCCTGGGCGTGAAGGTGATGATTAGGGTCGGCACGTGCGGCGCGATAACGAGAGACGCACGAGTTGGGTCTGTCGTGATAGCCGACGCCGCCGTGAGGATGGAAGGGACATCTGGACAATATGCGATGGCGGGTTATCCTGCGGCAGCAACCCCAGGCGTGGTGATGGCGCTCGCCGAAAGTGCCGCTTCGTTGAAGAAGAGGCACTCGGTTGGACTCGCTGCCTCCACCGACTCATTCTACGTCGGTCAGGGGAGGAAAGGCTACGGAGGCTACTTCCCCTCGGACAAGACGTCACTGGTCGAAGACCTGCGCAGGGCCCGTGTGCTCTGCTTCGAAATGGAGTCCTCGACCATCTTCACTCTATGCAGAATCTTCGGGTTGAAATCAGGGGCTCTGTTCGCTGTCGTGGCTAACAGGGAGACGAACGAATTCAGGCCTGACGCCGGCCTGCACGACGCGATCGAGATTGCCGTCAACAGCGTAGGGAAACTCAAGAAGTACGGGGTCTAGCGGCCCGACTTCACCCTCGCGAGCACGTCGCGACCCCTCATCGAGCCTAGCGAACCCTCCCGCGCGTTCCTCTCCGTGAACCGAAGGCGGTCCGGCCGTCTGTCCGTGGTGATCAGGAGGGGCACCGGGTCGCTGGCATGCATCTTGATTGTGCACGGCGTTGCGTGGTCGCACGACACTCCGAGTTGCTCTCCTTCCAGTTTCTCAGCTGCTACTGAGAAGAACTCCCTGTCAATGGCCTCTATGCACTTCTTCTTGCCCACAACGTCGCCGTCGTGGCCGAACTCGTCTGGCCCCTTGATGTGGACGTAGACCACAGTCCCGTCCCTGAGTTCCCTGCCGAACAGCGCCGCCTTGGCTTTCATGTCGTTCCTGTCCTGGGCGCTCACCATTTTCATGCCCAGCAATTTCGCTATTCCGACCTCAGCGGGCATCTCGACTATGGCGGTCCCCTTGACGCCGTACCTCTCTCCGAACGAGGCCACCCTTGGCAGGTGGTCGCCCGCGTCCCTCAAGAGGACGCAATTCGCAGGGAGCCTGCCCTCCGAGACCCTTTCCCGGTTGACCTCGCTTCCACCGAGCACCTTCAGGCTCTTCCTTGTGAACTCGTTCACCAGACTCGCAGCAGTCCTCGCCGCCCCGTCCGCGGTCTCCGGTTCGCAATCGAGGATTCGCTCTTCTTTCGTGGTCTTCTTCGCGGCGCCGAAGCCGCCTATGCGCGCGTAGGCGGGGTCAGTGTTCGAGACCGAGGCCGAGAGGCGACCCTTCGCACGGATTACTAGGACCCCCCTGTAGGAGACCGTGGACCTGTACTCCATTTCAGCCCCATCGAGGGTGATTTCATTGAGCTCCCTTGCCAGCCTTGTCGACTCCGCCTGCGTCAGGTTCCTTCCCGCCCGCCGGTCGACGATTCTCCGCCCTTTGACGGTCGCCAGGTTGGCCCTCAGCGCCATCTCCCCGTCCCTGAACCTGAGGCCAGCGCCGACTGCTTCCACAACGCCCCTGCCCGGATAGCCTTCGTCGAATGAGTAGCCGAGCATGTTGAAGACAGCGATGTCCGACTCTGGTGAGATTCCCCGGCCTACGGTGGTGACGCGCCCGAGCCTCGAAGCGCTCGCGATCCCGTCGAGATGGGGCGTGTAAGCCGCCTCCAGGGGCGTGGTGTAGTTGAGCTTCGGATGCGGCCTGTCACCGCAGCCGTCCAACAAAACATAGCCTATCTTCATCTTCGGCCGCGCCCTCTGTCAGGCAATAGATTATGTTTGTTTCGCGCTCCTCAAAATCCTAATATGCAGAGCGGGTCGGGCGAAGGGCATTGGTTGAGATCAGGAAGGATTATTTTTCTGAGAAGCTCTCCGTGATTCTCCCTGACAGGGGCCTGAAGCCCGGACAGGTCATTCAGATTCGCTCGGAGAAGTGCAACTACTGCCCCGGCAACGAAGAGATGACGCCTCCAGCCGACCTCGTCCTCGTCAAGAAGGGCGAGACGCTGCTGAAGCAGACGGACGCCGAAGGCGACATCGTTCGCAACTGGGCGGTCAGAATCTTCCCGGCGAAGAACCCGCTTGTCACGCCGAACGCGCCGGCGTCCTTCGGCGAGTCACCTCACTACAGCGAGCCCGCCATCGGGTACCACTACGTGCTCGTGGCGACGCCGAAGCACGACCTGCACTTCCCGAAAATAGACATCGAACAGTGGACAAACGTCCTGGCGTCTCTCCAGGACAAAGCGAGGTGGCTCTACGCCCAGAAGGGAGTAAGCTACGTCCTCGTCTACGCGAACAGCGAGAGCGAAGGGACGCCCACTGCAGTGCACCCGAGCATCCAGATTGTGACCACTCCCAGGGTGCCACCGGCGGTGGAGGTGGAGGCGGACACCGTGCAGAACTCCCTGAACGAGCTGGGTGTCTGCCCCATGTGCCAGGTAGTCAGCACAGAGACTGGGGGGCCCAGGCAGATACTTGCCACTGACTTCTTCATCTCGTTCGCCCCCTGGGTGTCTACCCACAGCTATGAATTCTGGATATATCCCAAGCGGCATATGACGAGCATTCTGAAGCTTTCCCAGAAGGAGATGATGGACCTGGCCCTCATGCTAAGGTCGACCCTCGGCGGGATGGCGAAGGCGCTGGACAATCAGAGCTTCTCAATGGTCTTCCACAGCTCCTCAGAGAAGAAGACGACGAAACAGATCCACTGGCACATCGAGGTGTACCCGAAGAAGTCGCAATGGTCGGGCCTCGAGCTCGGCGGGGGAATCTACGCAAGCGAGGTCTCCCCGGAGGCCGCGGCTCAGGTGCTCGGCGCCAGCGCGAGGAAGGAGCTGGCTCAGCTCGTCGGAATAAAGTAGCTAGGCTTCCTTCTTCAGCCTGTCTATGAGCTCGGTCCGGAGGGGGTCCCTGCCCAGGCCGACGGCCACGTAATATGAAGTCATATCGAGGTGATAGACCATCGTCATCAGCTGCGAGAGGATCCCCCTCCCAGCACCTCGAGCTTCCACCGGTGTATTGCCGAGACCGGCGAGCAACTTCGCCATGGCGTCTGTCTTCTTCTTCTCGACGGCACCCTCAGCTGTATGACGAAGGAACACAGGGAGGAAATTGCTCTGCGGGTCCTCCCACGCCTGGACCTCGTTGTGAAACATGTCGGGCAGCATATCGAAGTAAGCGTGCTTCTTGGCGTTCTCGTTCATCGCGTTCTTGAACCTCACTCCCACGCCCCTGGTCACCGAGTCCCCAAAGACTGCCGGGGTCGCGTGAAGGAGCTTCTCTGCGAGCTGTTTGGAGCTGTTGGTCGAGAGCGCGGTGTCGATGTCTATCTTCTTCGCCATTGCTTCGAGCTCAGTGATGCTCTCGTTCGCCTCGTCTTCGCATTTGAGACGCATCGCGGCGTTGAGGACAGCAAGGCACGAGAACACGATGAAGGGGAGCATGTATCGCGGGGCGACCGCCTTGGGCATCGAGAGATGTTGGAGCCCGAGCGACCTAGCTTCCTCCATCAGCCTTCCCCCGGCAGAGATGCAAACGACTGTTGCGCGGTTACTCGCCGCGGTTTTCAGCATGGCAATCGTTTCCTGAGTCTGGCCGGAGGCGCTGCAGGCGATTGCGATCGAGTCTCTCATGTCAGAGAGTGGGATTTGTCCCTTGAATACGGAAAATTCGAGGTCTCGCCTCGGACTCAGCCAGCCCGCTATGATGTCACCCCCAGCAGCGGAACCGCCCATGCCGAGCACGAATGCGCTCTTGAAAGCTCGAGCGGGGGGCTCGAACTTGACCTCGAACCCCGACCTCGCCTGCTTAGGCCAGTCCCTGTAGGCTTCGAAGACATGGCCCGTGTCGATCTTCCTGATTTGTGAGGGTGAGTAGTGCTCTTGCAAGGACTTCACAACGATGAATTTTCGACCTTTCAGAGAATTGCGCTTTTAAGCTCCACGCTGCTGTCCTCGTTCGGGCCCGACTCTGGGTCGTTCCCATGTCTGTGGAGCGACAATTGGCTTCGTTCGGGCGTCCAATCGAAGGCAGGCTTTCACCGAATCTTCCCTTTCCTCACGCCGGCTCTTTTTCTCTCAGAGCCCGTCACCCTGAATAACTCTCTGATTAGCGATTCCTGTTGCTTTGACAGGGTCATCCCTCTTCTTTCCATCATCTTCTTCTGGGTTTCGACTGCAGAGTCCAAGAGCAGCTCGACTCTCCTTCCCGAACCGCCGTCATAGTATGTGAAGCTTGGCACGTTCCTTCCGATGAGATTGACGACGTGGCTGGCCACTCCTACAAGTTTCCCCGCGAAGATAGTGGACCCTATCGATACCTTCGCCATGTCCCCGATCACGGGCCCGAACTTCAGCATCCCAGTATCCACCGTTTGGTTCCCAAGCTCGACCCTGACGTTGCCGTACGTGTTCTTCAGGTTGCTGAAGGTGCTGCCTGCGCCAAGGTTGACCCACTCGCCAACTATCGAGTCTCCGACATAACCGAGGTGCGACTTGTTGGAATACGCCATGATTATCGAATTCTCAACCTCCCCGCCCAGCCTGCAGCCCTCGAAGACGGAGGTCCCGCTCCTGACGAGGGCAGAGTGGACCTTCACCCTGGGGCCGAGGTAGCATGGTCCAGAGACCCGTGAGAAGCTCTCGACCGACGTTCCCTCCTCCACAACCACCGGCCCCAGCCTGGTGTCGAATGAGACATGTCCCTCGAGCTCGACCGAGTCGTGAATCCTGAGGTTGGATGCAGGCCCCTTCAGCACCGCCTTCTCAGGAAGTTCGAGCGACTCGGCGAAATGGCCCGCCTGTTCTACTATTGCTATGCCGTTGCTCTCGACCATCTGCCAAGGGCCTTCGAACGCGGCCTGACGTGTAAGTTCCAAGCGCTGCAGCCCCTTCGATGTCTTGGCAAGCTGTCTGCTCGTTATCACCCCGGGGCTCAGCGCGTCTGCCTTTGTCCTGAAGGCCATCACGCGATCGTCGACCAGCGCCGCGAATGAGTCAGTCCTCCGGATCTGCATCGCGATGTCCCTTTGGGGCCTCAGCCTCGCATTCACGAATAGCGCGTCCCCCTTCACATCAGCGTTGTACTTCCCCTGGGGCCCTGCATCGACCACGCCCTCAAGTTCGTCCCTACCCCAGACGACAAGGTCGTCCACCGCGAGCACGGCTGCCAGCGACTGCAGTAGGGTGCGAGTGCCCCATACGAGTTGGCTCACATGCCTAGTGAGCGTCAGAGGCGCGAAGCTGCTCCAGTATTCGTCCTCGAACACAACCACTGTCATGTCTAGAGCACTTTGCCGATCTTCTTCATGTACCGTTCGTTCGCGTCCCGGTATGACTTCCTGTCTCCGATGTCAAGGAACTCGCCCTCCATCCTTACCGCGCAGAGTCTCTCACCGGCCCTCCTCGCCTTTTCGAACGCCTCCTTCATGCCGAAAGTCCGACCCGCTGGCATGTACTTGAGGAACCGCTTCTCCATAATGAAGCAGCCTACGTTGATGAAGCCGCTTATGGTGGGCTTCTCCTTCCACTCGGTGAGGTTCCCTCCCTTGTCAGTCTCGATGAAGCCATACTTCAGCTCCGTGCTGTACTTCATCAAAACCATCGTGGCCAGGGCCTTGCGTGTTGAGTGGAACTCGATCACCTTGCCTAGGTTGAAGCTCAGGATAGCGTCCCCGTAAAGGCAGATGAAGCGCCCCCTTATCTTGGACTCTGCTGCCTTCAGCTGACCCGCCGTGCCCAACGGGTGGACGGAAGTCGCGTAGGTGATCTTGACTCCGAATTCCGACCCATTCCTGAAGTACTCTTGTATCATCCTGCCGAGGTAGCCCGTGGATACGACGACGTCCCTCGTGCCTGCGGAGGCGAGCCACTCGAGGATGTGCTCAAGGATTGGCTTGGGGCCTACCGGGAGCATCGGCTTCGGCAGGAGGAACGTGTACGGCCTCAGCCTCGTCCCGAGGCCTCCCGCCAAAATCACTGCTTGGAGATTCTTCCTGCTGCTTTTCAGGTTCCGTTCGCCTGGGGCTCAGGCTCTCCAGTTCTCCCCTATATGCTTCC
>JAJTZC010000040.1:8015-10184 GCA_032906705.1 Nitrososphaerales archaeon | reverse complement strand
TTTCGACTCTCACGTCAACGGTGGAGCTGGCTCGGTCGGCCCCTCTTTCCCTCTTTTTCGGATTATTCATGCTAATGATGGTTCAGTTTCCGAAGGGAACCCCTCTCATGCCACAAAGGCTGCAATCGTATCAACAATTGGAGCTACTGAACGCAGAATTCGTTGCCTTCCGGGTCGAGCATGATGACGCAGTATTCTCCCCTTCCTTCTTCGAGCTCGTGATGCTTCGTCGCTCCAAGTCCCGTGAGTCGTTCGACTTCTTTGTTCACTTGTTTCTTTCGCTCATCGAGGGGGACGCGCACTCCCCCGCTCGCATTGATGTCGATGTGGAGCCGATTCTTTCCGAGCTTTGGCGTGTCCATCTGTTGGAAGTAAATCCTCGGACCCTTTCCTTCTGGATCGACGATAGCGCTGGCCGAGTTCCATTCCGCTTCGGGTATACCCTGCTCTTTGAACCACGCTTCCCAAGACGTGTAACTATTGGGTGGGTCTTGCAATTTGTAGTGGAGAGCCTCCGCGTAGAATTTCGAAAGACTACTAGGGTCCCTACAGTCGAACACGACCTGTAGCTTGAATGCCACCATCCTGGAACTCCGGGAACGATATTTTAGCTTGACCTACCAAGACATTGCCATCCTCGGACATATCGAGTCTCCATTCGGAGGCATTGCTGCCCACTTGACTTCTGCCTAGCCCGAATTGGTCATACATCGGATTACAGATAGAACTCAAGTTACATAGCTACTTCGACCTGTGACGAGTCAAGCTCGAATCCGACTTCGATAGGTCGATGTATCGTGATTTGGCCCTGTTTCACGTAGAGCGGGTTGCCCGCTTGGAACAACTACCGCCAACCCCCTTTAATTACCTCTCCACGAACCTATGGCTCACTGGAAGGAATAACGGTAGGATGTGTGAAAGAAATTGAGTTTCGGACAGCGCGGAGGATATGGCAATCGAGGAGGTTTCGGAAGAGGTTCCGGTTCCTTCAACAAGCCGGTCGAGGTCGGTAAGGAGTACAACGTCAGTATCTCCGATACGAGCAAGCGAGGCGAAGGCATTGCCAGAGTCGACGGATTTGTCGTCTTTGTCCCTGGCACAAGGCAAGGCCAAAACGTGAGGATCAAGGTTACGCAAGTCTCGGACCGCTTCGCATCTGGACAGGTCGTAGAGGGTCCAGCAGCGAACGCGGCAACAACCTCTGAATCTAGGGCAGAGACCGCGAACTAATCAGTCGCAAGGTCTGCTGCAACAAAGTTGGTTGATTCAAAGAGTCAACCAATCCTACCGTATTCTTATCCCACTCCCAAAGAATCTAGGCAGATTCAAGGTAGAGATGATTGGGCCTGCAAGCGCCCATAAACAACAGACGGAATAGAACCAAATATTGCATTACACTATGAAGAAATCCTTCAACCTCAGTCGTGCGCGGCGCAATCGGGGTCTGACATGTATGTATCACATGTTCAAACATATGGAGATAACCCGTGATACGCTACCTAATGGCCGAGCAACTCGCTTGGAACAATTCGAGTCGATGTATGCGGTTCAGCAGCTTGGCGAGGATTCCAAGAGAGGCCCGTTCCTGGCTCCGCAAGACCCGAACCGGAAGGTTCTATCTAGAAGGTCACAGCTGGAAATACGAATGGACATGCTGAAGGCTGTGAAGGAGGGAGCTGAAAAGCCGACGCAGATCATGTACAAGGCGAACCTGTCATGGGTGGCGCTCCAGACCCATCTGAAGTCGCTCCTGGAGAATGGGCTTCTGCACTGGGCAGCCGACAGGACAAGGAAACGCTACGAGCTGACCCTCAAGGGCTCGAACGTGATGTACTCATACGCAAAGATCCTAGAAGAGGTCGGACAGGCCTCAGATTCGTTCTTCGAAGTTTCACGCGCCTTCGCCTATTAGGTCGCTGGACGGGTAACGGAACGCAGGTTCGCTGCCCCATCCCGCTCTTGGTTTTTCCTGGTCTGAGGCAGATCGGAGAACAGCTCACCCATAGGATAGACCTGGTGGCCTCCACTCCGACCCTGAAGTTCGCAGTCGAGCCCGAAGGCAAGCAGCACGACTTCGAATCCGACAAGTAAAGGGACTCCTTCTTGGTCGAGAAGGGCTTCGTCACCTTCAGAAGGAGGAGGCGGAGGGTCGAAGAGATCATGGGCGAG
>JAJTZC010000040.1:0-7915 GCA_032906705.1 Nitrososphaerales archaeon | reverse complement strand
AGAGAAAGCCCCAAGGGGCTACGGCCCGCGTCTCCCCCTGAGCTTTCGGAGGAGCAGACGGCTGACCAGTTGGCCGTCGACCTTCCCCCGCGCCTGCCGCATTACCTCTCCCATCAGCGCTGAGAACGCCTCCTCACCGCTCTCAGCAACGAGCTTGGCCTCCGCCTCGATTACACTTTCTATCAGATTCTCCAGCTCTCTCTCATCCATCGGCCTCAAGCCCATCCTGGCCACGGCGGACCTCACGCTCTCCGCATCTCCCCTCGCGACCATCCGAACCACGTCCGGCGCTGCCTCCTTTGCCAGCCTTTTGTCGGCCACGGCCACGAGCACCTCTTCCAGAAGGCTGTTTCCAATCGCCTCTTCTTCCAGGCCTTCCCTCGCGAGCCGAGCGGGCAGGTCGACGAGCATCGAGGCAACCACTGAAGCCTCTAGGCCCAGTCCCTTCGCCAGCCTCTCGAACAGGGGAGCCCTGTCGGAATCGTAGACCTTCAGGGCCATGTCCGCGCTGAGCGAGTACTTCGTCTCGTAGCGCCTGACCCTGGACCGCCATTGTTCAGGAACAATCCTGGAAGTCGCCCGTAGCTGCTCTTCCGTGATGACGATGTCAGGGATGTCGGTCTCCGGGTACATCCTCTGCGCACCGGGACGGGGCCGCATGAACCTGGTCTCTCCCTCATCTGTGGGGGCCCGCGTCTCCGCCGGGACGCCGTCCAACGCCTGCTCCAGTCTCTGCTTGATCAGGCCGACTGTCTTGTTGACCCGTTCGTCGTCTCCTGCAAGGAGGACGAGTCCCGCGTCCTTCCCGCATCCGAGTTCCTGTTTGAGAGCTTCCTCCTCTAGCGCCGCTATTCCTTGCCTTGCAAACTCATCTGAGTGAATGACCCCGCCGAGCGAGTTGGCCCTCGCCACTTCGGCGAGTTCCTTGCCGAGCCTAATCCCAGGGAACGGCTCGAACCCAAGTAGACCAGCGAACCCTTCTGCCGACACGCAGACTATCTTCTCCCCCGACTTCAGGGCCCTCAGGAGCACGCCGCACGAGGTGCCCTTCAAGACTTCGGAGACTTCTCGCGAGGAGATCTTGGCCTTCGCGACACCCCTCTTGGCGAGCTCCTCGGCCAGCTTGATGAGACCCATCTGGCGACCGGCTTCGTAGGCCACGACCTTCGGGATGAGGTTCAACTTCTGGACTCCCTTCACCTCTACGACCTTGCCTCCCATCACCGAGACGTTCAGGTCCTGCCTGATTGTGCCCAGCCCGCGGGCGACGCGGCCGGTCGAACGGAGAGCCCTTCCGAGGTGCAGGGCGACCTCGCCCACGTATTCGGGGGTGCCCGTGACCGGGTCGAGCGCGACCTCGACAAGGGGGACCCCCAGCCTGTCGAGGGCGAAGTACCTCGCTTTCGAGTCGTCCGCGAGTCTCCTCGCTGCGTCCTCCTCAAGTGTGACTGTCTGCACCCCCACCTTGGAGCCGTTGACCTCGAAGTAGCCACCGAGGGCCAGGACGGCGGTCCTCTGGAAGCCGGTCGTATTCGACCCGTCGATCACAATCTTCCTCATCACGTGCACCTCGTCCAAGACGTTGGAATGAAGAATGCTGGAGACGAGCAGGGCGATATCGACAGCTTCCTCGTTCAAAGGGTGGGGAGGCTCCTCGTCAGCCTCGACGAGGCAGGAGGACTCTGTGCTCCACCGATACACGTTGGGCTTGCCCTTGGCGAATTCGAAGACGGCTGCCGGGTCTAGGCGCCCCGTTTCGCTCTGCGCGGGCCTCAGCCTCCTCTCGAAAGAGCGCGGAAGCTGTTCAGATTTCAGAACCGGACAGCCGCAGAAGAGCTTCCTGGCTGAGGCGAGCTGCTGATGAATTTCCAGGCCCACCTTCAGGTTGATCTTGACCGGGTCAAACTGCGGGTCCATGTCGGTCACTTCGGAAGCGTTCGTAGGGTCATCTCGCCAGCGAGGTTCCGCGTCATCATCTGCCTCGCTTCCGCAGCGTTCTTCGAATTACCCAGTGCCCACATCGCCTTCACAAGAGCGGTCTCGGCCAACATGTCCTCCAATGGTATCGCGCCCGCAGCGAGGAGGTCCCTCCCTGTTTCGTAGACTCTCATGTCGACCCTGCCGCGTACGCACTGAGATGTCATGAAGACCAGACGGCCTTTCGATACGCAACTGCGAACCGCAGCGATGTTTCTCGAGTTGACATGCCCGAGACCGCTCCCTTCCAGCACGATGGCCCTGATTCCAGCTCTGCGGAGTGTGTCGATGAGCAGCTTCGGCATCGAGGGGTAGAATTTCAGGAGCGCGACCCTGCCCTCGAACCTCAGCCTCGGCTTGAACGGGGTCCTCTTTCCCCTCGGCGGAAGGGAATCATCGGCATTTTGGACCGCTCCGTCCCGCCATACCCCCGCTAGTGGAGTGCCGACCGACTCGAAGGCTGCTCGGGCGCTGGTGTGGTTCTTTCTCACGCGTGTCCCCCTGTGGATGGCTATCTCCGAGTCGCTGTCGTTCATGTGCATCGCGACATAGACGCCTGAGAAGACTGCCCTCGCCGCGACCGAGACGGCTCCGATCAAATTCGTCGCTGCGTCGGAAGATGGCCTGTCGGAGGACCTCTGGGCGGCCGTAAGCACCACGGGTATCGGGACCCCAACGAGGGCGAAGCTCAGCGCAGCGGCCGTGTAGCCCAAGGTGTCTGTTCCAAGAGTGATGACCACCCCGGCAAAGCCCTCGCCCACGGCCCTCGCAACCCGCCTCGCGAGCTTCGACCAGTGCGACGGCTCCATGTTCTCGCTGTAGATGCTGAAGAGGATCTCGGGCTCTACCTTCGCGATCTCGGAGAGCTCAGGGATGAGGGCGTACAGCTCGCCTGCGGAGACGGCAGGCCGAACGGCTCCGGTCCTGTAGTCGACCCTGCTTGCGATTGTCCCTCCGGTCCCTAAGATGAGGACGCGCGGGAGACGCGCCCTAGACCTCGGTGCGGGCGGTGGCTTGAATGAGGGTTTCTCCCCTTTCGCTTTGACCCTGGCACTCTTCAACTTCGAGACCTCCAACCCCACGTTGTATCCTGAAGGCAGCTTGAGCACAACGTGTGAATCGTCGTCGTACTCGTACCTCGGTACGAGCGCACCAGTGACCTTTCCCCACTCTGCAGACAATTCAAGTATGTCGCCCACCTTCGTCCTGGCCTTCCTGAGGAACGAGAGCGCGCTCCCCCTGTAGCCGGCCAGCTCTTCCATGTGACCTGCTTCGCGCCGTGTCCGTCTATAACCGTTGCCCGATACAGCCCCTTCAGGCGGAAGAATCCAGTCGTCCGTGAATGGGCCGACCCAAAAGATAAATGCCGAGACTGGCACGGGGCACTTCGAGCAATCCAGAGGAGATTATGCATGGCCGCAGATAGAAAGGTGACCGTCGAGATTTCGGATCTCGCCAGGGAGTTCAAAAGCAAGAGCGCACCTGTCGTTGCTCTCGACGGAGTCGGCCTGAAGGTCTACGAGGGCGAGGTCTTCGGCCTTCTCGGGCCCAACGGTGCGGGCAAGACGACGATGATCAGGATCCTGTCAACCCTCCTGCTCCCAACTCGCGGCTGGGCCAAGGTCATGGGATTCGACGTCGCGACAGAGCCAGAGAAGGTGAGGCGGGTCATCAACATGGCGAGCGGGGCCGAGAAGGCGGGCTACGACTTCATCAGCGCGAAGATGAACCTGTGGTTCTTCTCGCAACTCTACGGGCTTTCAGGCGAGGTGGCCGAGAAGCGAATCAGCGAGCTGGGAGAGATGCTAGGCTTGACGAAGTACCTTGAGAGGAAGTTCTACGCCCTCTCAACCGGATACAGGCAAAGGGCGACAATCGCCCGGGCTTTCATAAACGACCCCAGGGTCGTCTTCCTGGACGAGCCCACCATAGGGCTCGACGTCATGACAGCCCTCAGCATCAGGGAGTTCCTCAAGAACCAGGCGAAGAAGGAGGGGAGGACAATCATAGTCGCGAGCCACAACATGACAGAGGTCGACGCGATTTGCGACAGGGTCGCCATCATCGACAAGGGCAAGATCATAGCGTCGGGGACACCCGAGGCGCTGAAGAGGTCCCTCGGCGCTCCCGCGTTGGTCATGGAGCTGTCACCTCCCCCGGCCTCGCTCGACGTCCTCATTCACGTCGCGGGAGTCAAGGGGTTCACCTCGACAACGGACGAGGAGAGGGGAGTATCCACAGTCCAGGTCGTAGTCGAGAATGACCCGGCGGCGGCAGGCGCTCTGAAGGCGATGGAAGGCATGGGTCACAGGGTCGTCGCATCATGGCGAAAGGCGGCGACTCTGGAGGAGGTCTTCGTGGCACTTGTCGGCCGGGGATTCAAAGAGAGGGAGGAACAAGTTGGAGGCTAGACCCTGGCTCCGGACCATGAAGGCAAGGGCGATGGTTCGGCTCTGGAGTATCTTCGGCGAGCCTCTCTGGATAGTCGTCAATCTCGGGTTCCCTGTTCTCTCCTCTCTTGCGCTGTCGCTGCTCTATGTCAGCGCAGGTCTCGCAAGCTACACGGGCTTCGCGATTCTGGGCGGAGTCATGGTATCGTTCTGGGGCAACGTGCTCTGGTCAATGGCGAGCCAGTTCAACTGGGACAAGCAGGAGGGGCTCTTCGAGATTTACCTTACCTCGCCAGCGTCCATCACTGCCATACTCATCGGGATGTCCCTAGGGGGCATCATCGCAACGGTGCCTTCTGCTGTAATCGTGACCCTGATTGGATGGGCGCTCTTCCATCCGCCTATTGCCGCTTCGTGGTTGGCTGTCGCGTTGACCTTCGCACTGACCCTTGTTTCTCTGTACGCTTTGGGCATGAGTCTCTCATCGCTTTACCTGGCCTATGGGAGGGAGGCCGAGTCCCTCAATCAGGTTCTGCAGGAACCCGTCTCGATGCTTTCAGGCATCTACTTCCCTTCGATTGGCAGCTTCTCTCCCTTCCCCTTCGCACTGCAGGTGGTCGCCTCATTCATCCCCCTCACCATAGGCATGGACGCGCTGCGGAGGACCCTGTTCTTCTCCCAGGGCTTCGAGTCGGTGTGGCCCAGCCTTGCTGCCCTCGCGGTCATGGCAGTGGTCCTGCTCTATCTCTCGACCTTCGCCCTGAAGGCTCTCGAGAACAAGGGAAGGTCCGAGGGAACGGTGACGGTGAGAATCAGATGATCAGTTTCAGGTCTCTCTTCGCAGCGGCGTGGATGGGAGTTCAGCACGACCTATCGTGGACGACGCCGGGCGCAGCGCTCACCCTTGACACGGTTGCACCGATCGCTTCGGCGATGACCACCTCCATCATCTACTGGTTCGGCTCGAGCGCGGCCGGGCTCTTCGACCCGACAAGGCTGGCCTACGTCCTCGTGGGCTCGACTCTGTACGCTCACATCGCGTCCTATGCGTGGGTGCCGACCCAAGCGATTGCCGAGGGGAAGAACCTCGGCGTCTTTCCGCACATCTACATCACTTCGCGTTCCTCGGCAGTCTACCTTGCTGGTAGGGCGCTCTCTGCGTTCCTGATTTCGACCACTACGTCTGTGGCCGCCTTGATCGTCGCTTACTATGTCCTGGGATTATTCTTCCACACCACGATTCCCCTCATCGTGACCCCCGTCTCTGCTCTCATGCTCGGAATCGCGCTCCTTGTCAACATACCTGGCGCGCTAGGCCTGGGCTATCTGCTGGGGGCGTATTCTCTGTACGCAAGTAAGTTCGAGTGGGCGCTTCCGGGGTACGTCGCAGGGCTCCTGATGGTCTTCTCTGGCGCTCTCTTCTCTCCTTCTATCCTTCCTTGGCCCGTCTCGATCGGGGCCGCCGCTCTTCCCTATACGATGTTCATCTCCGCGGCGAGGGACGCCCTGATCTACAACCTCCCGGGTGCATATGCCTCGTCGCTGCTCTACTGCGCTGTCGGGGGGCTGATTGCTCTAGGCGTAAGCCTCTGGGTCTATTTGAAAGCCGAGACGAAAGCTAGAAAGGACGGGGTAATCGACAGAAGGCTCGCCTAGTCGCGACAACGGCGGAGTCTTGGGTTTGTTCACGACGCTGGCCTGCGAGCCGACACGCAATCGCCCTCTCTCAACTCAATTGCGACCGGAGAGAGTCAATGTTTCTCCAGCCGTACCCGAGTTCCTTCAGGAGTTCGCCACCGATTAGAACTTCTCTACTGCCCGCGAGTTGCCCTCCCAGTCTCCGCGTACTGGGTTCATCGAGACGAGCAGGGGGGCCACCCTAAACCTGACTCGCGCATGTGGTCACGATACGCGCTTCGCCATGTAAGGTCCGAGCCTCTCGTACCCGAGCCTCCTGTAGTAGTTGCGGGTTCCGACAGCGCTCGTGACGAGCAAGCGCGTCAGACCGAAGCCCTCTCTTGCCTCCTTCTCCATCTCCGCCATCAGCGAGGAACCCAGCCCCTTGTGCTGCCAGGCGTTGGCCTGCCGTGCGCCGAACCCGACGACCCTCCCGTACACTCGCAGCTCGCGAATGACTCCCGAATTCCTGATTTCCCGACGGTGGGCCCGCTCTGAGGGGACCCTCAGCCTGGCAAACCCCGCGATCTTGCCGCTCTCACGGTACTCGTATGAAGAGAAGACCTCAGTCCCGCCCGACGCTCTGTATGTTTCAGTCGTCATCTTCAATTCGTCGTCCTCGCCTAGAGCGGAAGGGTCGCCCAAGGCCACCTCCCTGCATCTTATGCATCGGCAGGAGAACCCCTTCTCCCTCGCCCGAGCCAGAACCATCTCCCTGAGATTCCCGTTCTTCACTCCACCCTCGATTTCTCTTGCAGGTATCTCGCGCTGGATCCTCATGATCCTGTGCCATTCTGGGACGAACCTCTTCATCTCGCTGAGCAACTCGACGACTGTTTCGAGGTCGTAAGGTCGATACAGGCCTGAGCGGAACTGCCTTTCGAGAGAGGTGCCCCCGACAACAAGGGTTGGGTAGAGCTTTGTCATGTCCGGACGTAGAGATTCGTCCCCGAAGAGCTTGCGAAGATCCTCGAGGTCATCCTCTGGGGTCGCACCTGGCAACCCCGGCATCATGTGCGCCGTCACCTTCAGACCGGCGTCTCTCGCAACCTGGAACGCAGCCTTCGTGTCTTTGACGTTGTGTCCCCTGTTGCTCCTCTTCAGTGTGGCGTCGCGAAGGCTCTGCACACCTATCTCGAGCCTGGTTATCCCGTAGCCGAGCATCAAGTCGATGTCCTGCGGCCTGCACCAGTCGGGCTTGGATTCGAGGGTGAGCCCCACGCAGCGGCTGGCGGCGGACTCGTTTGCAAGCTGTGCCTCCTCGAGGGTGGACGCCGTGCCGCCGTTGAGCCCATCATAGACACCCTTGACGAAGGATTCCTGATATTCCCGTGGAACGGCGATGAAGGTTCCTCCTTCGATGATGGCTTCCACCTTGGATGTCTCGTGGCCGTTCTCAGAGTACTTCGCGAGTGACCTGCGGACCTGTTGGAACGGGTCGAAGCTCACGGCAAGAGCTGTCCGCATCCCAGGGCTGTCGGGCATGTAACTCTGCGGCGTTCCTTCCTTCGGGCCTCCCGGACAGAAGACGCAAGTTCCGTGGGGGCAGGAAAATGGGGCTGAAAACGCTGTTACAACGACGATCCCTGAGCCGCTACGGCGAGGATGGACCCTCAGCATCTCTTGGAAGACGGGCCTTTCTTGCTCCCTGAGAGACTGGTACACCTCGGAGTTCGTGACGTACCTGTCAAGCCCGAACTCGACCGCTACTGCCCTCTTGGCCTTCTCCAGCCCTTCGCGGGATGCGATTTCTCCGCTGGCGATGCGGTCCGCCAAGCACGAGGCTGCCTCAGAGAAACGGGCAAGCTGTTGGGTCGTCACTGGCGCATCCAGTTCTGGCCTGGCTTGCGCTTGAGAGTAAAGCGTTTCTC
>JAJTZC010000039.1:0-11008 GCA_032906705.1 Nitrososphaerales archaeon | reverse complement strand
ACGCGCCTTAGCGACCCTTTCCACTGCGTGCACGACTAGCGCGACTGTCGCCGAGTCGCCGGAGACCCCCTTCTCGAACCTCAGCTTGAGGCTCGGGCCGTCCCTTATTTCGATGACATCGAAATCGGCAGAGGTCAGCGACATCTCCAGGTCGAGCCTGATGGCGCACCTGCCCGCCGTGCCCTCCACGAACTGCCTGACCCCCATAACGTAATCCTCCGAGCCCAACACAGGGAAGACGCCTTGCCTCAAACCCTCAAGCTCCTTTCCCAGCGAAAGGGCGATGAGGTGCGCGAACTCGACAAGACCCACGTGCCCGAGGACCCCCCCGCCAGCCCCCGCTCGAACCTCGCTTTGGTCAGGCCCACCCCGGCCTTGGCCTGAAGCTGCTTCCTCCTTCTGCTCACGCCCACGCTCCTGACGACGTGTAATGGTGTTTGGGTCCTTCGACGCGCGCGCGACCACGGCCGGCACCCAGTCCATGACGAATCCCGGATTGACGCCCACGCCGACCACGCATACGCCCCTCTCCTTCGCCAGCGTGTCGATCCGAAGGCCAGCGTCCAAGGCGGCGTAATCCGGGTACGCCATCTCCTCCGACGTCGTCACGACGTCGAGGCCGTTGGAAATTGCGCGGAGGGCGTCCGCCTCGATCTGCGAGACCCTAGAGCTGGTGGAGATGACCGCCACGTCGACTCCCCCGAGCTGGATGTCGCGAACTGACGGCTTCACCCTGACCTCCAGTGGGACCCCTGTCAGCTCCACGAGCGTCCTCCCAGCCTTGCCCGGGTCGCTGTCGGCCACGCCCACGACCTCGTGCGAGCGGTCGACCAGGTGCTTCAGAATCTCGGCGCCCATGGCGCCAGACCGCAAAGAACCACCCTTGCCACTGAGGAAACGAGCCTCGGCCGTCCTATCAACAGATACCCGCTCGGAGCTCAGAGGACCGCCAAGGAGTCCATGTGTCCCTCCACCGAGCCGAGGAAGCTCCGCAGCGTATGAAGTGGGACGACAGCGACCCCGTCCACGAACCTCTCGCGCTGCTCCGCGAGGGTCACGATCGCCGAGACCATCGGCCTGGGGTCTGACAAGGTGCGCCTGAGCAGAGCATTTCTCTTCAGCTGGGCGGAGGCGAACCTCGCGAGCGCCGAGTGCGGGCTCTCCCTTCTCCAGTGCTTGCAGTCGACGGCGAGAATCAGCGACGGCCCGAAGGCGACCACGTCTATCTGCGCCCGGGGCCTGCGGACACTGACATTGCCTGTGACCTCGAAGCCGGAGGCCTTCAGGAGGCTGGCACAGAAGGACTCGAATTCACGCCAGCTGAGCGACGCAGAGACAGCCTCGGGCCTTCTTCCCCCTCTGCAAAGCGCGAGCGCAACCAAAGCGCGACTTGCGAAGTCGGGAGCGACCCCCAACTCGACCGCAGTCAGATTCAACAGAGACGATGCATCCTGCTCGGAACCAGTCAGCCTGGTCAGGTCGGCAACGAGGTCCATGCGCACAGAGGTCAAACGAAACCCGCAGGATTTAAGGGCCAATCAAGACAAGACGTTCTGTCACGCAGGGCACGAGGCCCGAGGATGAAAAGTTTCGCGCGGGGACCTTCAATTCTCTCCCATTGGAGCGCTCCCATCACAACCGTTTCGGCCCCGCCGCTTCCTACCTAGGAAGGTAAGAGAGATACACGACCGCCTCGGTCAGGAGAAGAAGGACTGGAACAAATAGCGTGACCTTCCTTCGGCCAACATAGACTCGCGAGGCGAACCAGGAGATCATCAGAGCTGACCCTGGAATCTCGAGAGCGAGGTACCAGACGAAGCCTAGGTCGAAGAGGGGCAGAAGGCCGGCAAGAACCCAGAGGACTAGAATCAGGGGAGGTTTCATTTTCAGTAGATATGCGAGCACAAGCTGAAAGACCGCCAGGAAGAGGAGGATGTTGAATGCGTACACAGGCGCGCTCGGGACCCCCTGCAATACGTAAGTCAGCGGAGAGAGTATGACGTAACCGTATTCTGGTCCCGCCACGTGCCAAAGAGACGCGAAATCGATCATCCACAATTGAAGCCTGAAGAAATCTGCGAAGGTGTGAGGACCGAGAAGGAGATACTGCGGGGCGGTCCCCCTGTACGCTATCGTGTACACGGGGCCCCCGACGAAGTACTCGAAGTACGCCTCCACATAGACGACGATGGAAGTCACAAAGGTGATGACAGGAAGCGCCACCCGGGCGAACAGGCCCCTCCTCGAAAGAATCTGATAGACTAACAACGCCAAGAGTGCGTAGAGGCCGAGCCACTTCGAAGCAATCGACAGTCCCATCAGAATGCCGGAAGTCATGACGCCAGGCCAGCCCTCGGAGTAGGCTGTGGGGACGAAAGCGGCGACAGCGAAGAAGAGGAAGTACGTGTCTGGCGTGGCGAGTCTGCTGACCTGCACGAGGAGAGGGTCAATCGCCACCACGGCCGCGGGGAGTAGAGCCCAAATGCCGCTCATGAATTTCCGCGCAATCAGAAAGACAAGCAGGGGCAGGGCCGCGCCCAGCAGAGCACCGAGGAACCTGTAGCCGAACGTGGTTCGAGAGAATATAAGTCCTGAGTAGCCTAACAGAAGCTTAGCGAGGGGAGGGTGCTCGTAGTTGTAAGGGTGGGGCCATAGAGGTACGAAGTTATGCATGGCATCGTACTTCAGGCCGTAGCCCGTCTGGTTCCCAAGAACATAGTAGTTCCCCACCCTCACCGAGATGTCTTCGTCGGGCACAAAGTAGCCTCTGGACCCTAGGTCGGAGATCCGGAGGGCGCCTCCGATTGCAAGCAGGGAGACGAGCGAGACCAGGACCAGCGCCCTGCCAGTTCCTGCCGAGCGTTTCTCTATCGGATAGCCCCTGCCAGTTAGTGCCTAGGCGCCCCCCTAGGCGAACTTTTCCGCGTAGTGGCACGCCACGAGATGACCCGGAATGACGTCTTCCCGAAGTGGCGGGTCCTCCTTCTTGCAGAGGTCCGTGGCATACGGACACCGGGGATTGAACCGGCACCCCGCCGGGATTTGTATCGCACTCGCAATCTCTCCTTTTATTGGGACATCCCTTTCCGTCAGGCGATGGGCAAGGTCGGGCCTGGGCGCCGCAATGAGAAGGGCTTGAGTGTACGGGTGCAGCGGTTTCTTCACAATGTCTTCAGTCGGCCCCATCTCCACGATTCGGCCGAGGTACATGACGCAGATCTGGTCTGAGATGTACCTAGCGACGCCGAGGTCGTGGGTAATGAAGAGCATTGTCAGGTCGAGTTCGTCCTTCAACCCGAGTAGTAGGTTAAGCACGCCGGCCCTAATCGAGACATCCAGCATCGAGACTGGCTCGTCGGCGACCACGAAGCTGGGGCTCTGGGCGAGAGCGCGAGCAATCGCGACCCTCTGCCTCTGACCACCGCTCAGCTCGTGGGGATACCTCTCTATGAACTCGCTTGGGGGTTCCAACTCGACTAGTTCGAGGACCTTCAAGACCATCTCTTCCCTCTCACTGCCCGACGAGCCTATCCCGTGGATCTGCAGCGGTTCGGAGACTATCTGCCTGACATTCATCCTGGGGTTGAGCGAGTCGTATGGGTCCTGGAAGATTATCTGCATCTTGCGCCTTATGGGCTTCAGTTTCCGCTGGGACATCTTGGTGATGTCGACACCTTCGAAGTAAACCTTGCCTTCAGTCGGGTCAAGTAGCCGCAAGACCATCCTGCCCGCCGTGGTCTTGCCGCATCCGGATTCCCCAACCATAGCGAAGACGCTTCCAGTAGGGATCTCGAAGGAGACGCCATCGACAGCCTTCACCTGAGCCTCCGCCTTGGACAGGAACCCCTTGCCGATCTCGAAGTACTTCTTCAGGTTCTCCACGGTCAGCATCGCGCTTCCTCCCAAATCAAATCTCCCCCGCGAAATGGCAGAGTGCATAGTGTCCCGGCGACACCTCCACCATCGGTGGGTCTTCGACTGAGCATTTGTCCTTGTAGTAGGGACAGCGAGGGTGGAACCTGCACGCGCTCGGCGGGGAAAGGAGGTCAGGGGGGTTCCCCTTTATCGCCTCGAGGTGTTTCTTCTCGCCCGCAACACTGGGGAATGCAGACAGTAGGCCTCTGGTGTAGGGGTGCGCGGCCCGTGAAAAGATGTCTTGGCTGGTCCCGAATTCGACGATCTGGCCGGCGTACATTATGGCTACCCTGTTGCAGATTTCGGCAATCACTGACAGGTCGTGACTGATCAGGATCATGGATACTTGGGATTGGACCCTCCTCATGAGCTTGAGCACCTGCGCTTGGACAATCACGTCCAACGCCGTGGTGGGCTCGTCTGCTATCAGCAGGTCGGGGTTGTTTGCCATCGCCATCGAGATCATCGCCCTCTGCTTCATGCCCCCGCTCAACTCGTGGGGGTATCTGCTGGCCATGTTCGGGTCCACGCCGACATCCTGCAGCAGTTTCCTCGCCCTCTGCCAGGCATCGTCCTTTGAGACGTCCTCGTGGGTCCTTATCGCTTCCACGATCTGTTTCCCTATAGTCTGGACTGGGTTGAATGCATTCAATGAGCCCTGGAAGGCAATCGAGACCTTCTTGCTTCTGACCTTTCTCATCTCAGCCTCAGACTTGAGGACGAGGTCCTCTCCGTTCAGCTTGATCTCACCGGAAACTATCTTCCCCGGCTTGGGAACGAGCCTCATCACTGCGAGGGCGGTAGTCGTCTTCCCGCATCCCGACTCGCCCGCGATTCCAAGCGCCTCGCCCTTTTGCGTGTCGAAAGAAACGTTGTCGACTGCTTTCACGCTTCCTTTGATCGTGTCGAAGTAGACCCTCAGCCCCTTTACCTCTAGTATCGCCAACCGCCGCTTACCTCTTTCTCAGCCTCGGGTTCAGAATCGAATCCATTGCGTAACCGACGAAGAGGAAGCTCGAGCTGAGTATGGCCGTCAGGATTCCCGGAGGGAGTATCCACCACCAAGCCCTGAAGTTGTGAGTGAACGCTGCGTTCGTCATGTATCCCCAGTCGACTATGGTTGCGTCGCCCAGCCCAAGGAATGTGATCGCGGTAAGCGTGATTATCGCGCCGGGTATGAAGAGGACCAGCTGAGTGAACGCTACCGGCGAGACGTTCGGGAGCATGTGCCTGAGCAGTATATGACGCGTGCCCGAGCCGGAAGCCTTGGCCGCCTCGACGAACGCGCGTGCCTTTAGGCTGACAACTATTGACCTGATGAGCCTTGCGATTGTCGGCCAGCCAAGTATTGCGATGATCCAGGTAATCGTGGTGACGCTTGGGCGAAGTAGAACGGATAGGACTATCAGAAAAGGCAGAAAGGGTAGGACAAGAATGAAATCGGCAATCCTCATCAGGAACTCTTCAATCACACCGCCACTGTATCCGGCGATAAGGCCAACCGTAAGTCCGAGAGCGACGCCCAGCGAAGCTGCCAGGATACCGACGTAAAGCGCCCAGCGAGTACCGTACACGAGCTGAGTGAAGATGTCTCGCCCAAGCTCGTCCGTGCCGAGCCATCCTGATGCATCTCCGTCGACCTTCACCTGAAGGTTCGAAAGAGAGAATTGCGCAGTTTCTGGGCCTGAGGCGCCGGGGCTAAATACGAAAGCACTCTCGACCCCGTAGGCCCCCTCCGCGGAGAAGATCTTCTTCGCTGCGTTTGATGTCGAATCATGGAACCAGGTCGTCTTCGTGTAAGGGTCAATGAGGTATGAGTCGAGAGAGTACATCGACGTCGAAAGGTTCTTGGTCAAGATCCCTCCGCCCCCAGTTGCTACCGTGGCGTACGCGTTCACCGCGTCCCACAGCCTGTACTCGGTTCCGTTCGTGCTCAGGATTGAAACTGCGACCCTGTACCCAGTCGCAGCGGTCTTCGTCATGGTCAGATTGAAATTCACTCTGAAGCGCGGAGGAGGAGAGTAGCTGTAGTTGACCGGTCGAACGACGCTCAACTGGACAACTCCGTCAAAGTTAGATGTCTTGTTGAAAAGAATGTTCAGCGAGCCTCCCGTCTGTGTGGGCGAGTAGGCGATGGAAATCCTGCCGAGTTCGTACGTCCCGTTTCGTACCGACCAGGCGTCTGCAGTGCTGGTCGTGGGGAGTGGTGCAAGCGCCAGAGTCCCGCCGTTGACTGTCGCTGAGAAACGAAACGATTGGAAGGCCTGAGGGGTTGAGAGCTGAGGATCATGGATGAGAATGGAGTCTGGAGCGAGTTTTGAATCGAAAAACGTGAACCAAGAGGGGCTGGCCTCCGCGGAGCTGATTCCAACAGAAGAGTACGGATCGTACGGCGTAAGAAGAGGGGCACTCAGAGCCGTGAATAAAAAAAGCGCAAGGAGCGTCAGGCCGAGAATGCCGAACTTGCTCCTCCTGTAGAGGTTCCAAAACTCGCGACCCCTCTTTCCCCTCTCTCCCGGCTTCGGCGCTGTCACTCCGATCAGACCCTGACCCGCGGGTCAAGAAACGCATACAGCACGTCAGCTGCGAAATTCCCGATTATCGTGGCGAACGCGATTACAAAGAAGAGGACATTCATCGTAGGAAAATCAGCGTTTACCGCCGAGTTGAGAAGGTAGATTCCGATTCCCGGCCAAGAGAATACAGTTTCTGTGATAATCGCCCCCCCGAAGATTCCTGACAGGCTCAGAGCCACGATGGTCACCAGGGGTAGGGTTGCATTTCTCAGAGCGTGTCTGAAGATGACCGCTCGTTCGGCCAGGCCCTTGGCCCGAGCCGTGAGGATGTAGTCTTCGGTCATGATGTCTATCAACACGCTCCTCATCGTAAGGAGGGTCCCTCCAAAAAGGAAGATCACAAGCGTTGTCACCGGCAGCACCGCGTGCCAGGCCACGTTCAGGGAATAACCGATGAAATCCGTAGGTGCGTTGACGTCGGCAATACCTCCGAGTGGGAAGAGACTCAGGGCATACCCGAATATGTAAATCAGTATGATTCCGATCCAGAATGTAGGCACGCTCTGAGTGACCAGACTGGTGGAAAGAGATACGATATCGAACTTAGAACCCCTTCTGCTCCCAGCATAGGTGCCGAGGACGACACCTATGATCAGTTCGATCACGGTTGCGGTGCCAAGCAGGGCTAGCGTGTTCGGAAGGCGCCAGGCTATCTCGTCAACTACGGGTCTCTGGCTCACGAAACTCGTGAAGTGTGGGTTGAAGATGAAGCTGAAGGTGAAAGTGTTGTAGACGGTGCGCGCGAACTGCTCCCAGTATGGCTTGTCGAGCCCGTAGAACTGTATGTAGGTCTGAATCTGAGCCGCACTCTTTATGTTTCCAGAAAGGAACTGGAGCGGTCCTCCGGGGATAAGTTCGAAGAGCCAGAAGTTAAACGAGGCTATCAGAAAAAGCAGGAGTAGCGTGTAAATCGTTCTGCGTACTATGTATCTTGCCAGCGTCATGGCAGACTCCAGACAAGAAAAAGAGGGACGAACCTATTCACTAGGTTCGTCTTCTCGTTGCGACGTAACTCCCGACGGCTCCGATTATCAGAGCCACCAAGCCGACGATTGAGACCGTTGTGTAGTCAGTTGAGGCGACGGTGGTCGTAGATGTGACGACCGACGTTGTCGCGGATGTCGAGGTGACCGTCGTTGGCGGAGGCGCGGCAATGACTTGGAATGCTTCTTGCTGCTGGACAGTCTGGCCCCTTGTCACATTCACTGGGTTGCCAGTAATGGCGTCGGTAACTGTCACTCTTGTGAAGTTGTAGACGAAGACAGTCGTGCGCTGGTAGGAACCAACCGGTAGGCTCGCGTACACGTTCAGCGTGCCACCCGGCAGCGGGTAGCCTGCTCTACTGTAGATCACTTGGGTTTGAGCATAGACTGATACGCCCGCTTGGTCTCTGATTACGGTTGTGACGTTCATTGGAAGTCTGATGTTACCGCTCGGAAGGGTCAATGCTAGTGGTTGTCCAGCCGTCACTTTAAGCAGCGTTGGAGTCACAAGGGTAGGTGAAAGCCAGTAGTTCTTGTACAAGTCCATTATGATGTACTGCCCTGGCTGGTACTTTTCGAATACTAGTAGTCCTGACCCGATGAGTTCGCCGGTGACCTCAGGGTGAACCGAGGCCCAGTCGTTGGCGTGCAACGGGTCGTGCTTCTGCCAGATGTGCTGAGGAAGTATCGGCAGTCCGACGAGGACCTGTTGGAGCCTCCAGTATGACGGAGACTTCAAGGTGATTTGTACTTCGGTCGAGTTGACGGCAACTGCGTTGGCAATGTCTGGTGCGAATACGCTCGCGGAGCCGACTGTCTTGTTCCAGAGCCACGCACTGTACGCGTAGTCTGCGGCAGTCACGGGTACTCGGTCATGGAACGTCATTCCCTGCCTAAGGTTGACGGTGATCACCTGTCCTGCGCCCGACGCTGACGTGGTCCACCAATTGGCTGCCCATGGAATGACGCCTGCTGCGTTGGTCGGGTCCGGAGCAGCGGCGCTGTCGAACACGGCCTCAGGGAGACCCCCTACCACGTACCCCTCCCAAACACTCGTGGTGATACCCATGAGGATTGGGTTGAACTTGTCTAGGTCGCCGAGTAGGTCAGCTGTGATGGTACCTCCGGCCTGCCTTCCTTTGAGGCTCATGTTGAGGAATGTGTAGTCGTTGAAGACGCCCTGGTTGGCTAGGTTAACCGCACCTTCCCAATGCTGACCGCCGAAGTTGAGGTTGTACGCGTTGATGACCACCCACGTGTACACCGGGACGACATATGCACTGTCGGCGATTATCTTCTGGGCGGCCCACGCAGCGTTCTGGATCGCGGTCTTGTTGTTCGACGAATGCACTATTGTTACTGCAGCATCAAGAGCTGCGTCATGCACCCTGAGGAAGTTCGGGCCCCAAGTAACTGGTGACGAAGTCACCAGCGTGTCTTGTGAAGAAGCGAAGGTAGTGTACAGTAGACCGTCTAGGTCAACAGGCGGTGGGAAGAGATAGCCGGCAGTTGCGGCCACGTAGTTCGGCGGGTTGGAGTAGTACAGGTTGTTGAAGATCTGGGTCCTCGACATGACTGTCGAGACTACTGGGATGTCGGCGGCCTTCGCGTTGGTAGCCATCTGCGCGGCAAAGTACTTCCTGCCTGGGTCAGTTCTGGTCTGAATCTGAACTGTGCACGGTACTGTGTAGCCAGCTGGCGAGCATGGCGTTCCCAAAGTCCCAGGAGTGTTGCCGCCCCATGCGAGAACACGTCCCTGCGGATCGGTCCAAGTGTGCGAAGTAGCGCTGTACACCCAGCCGCCTTTGGTGAGCTCAGCCGCCGCTGCAGTGGTGCTGTAGTCGTACGTGACTGCGTTCGGATTGTACCAGTTCCCATAGAACGGAGGCACCATTGTTTTCATCCCGATTGCGTAGCCTTGGTAGGCTGTCGCGACCACGTCGTCTCTGTTGACGAGGTGGGACACAGCCTTCCTGAAGGCCACGTCGTTGGTTGGCCACACCTGCTGGTTCATCGCAAGGAAGAATACACCTGCCTGTGGGGTGGTGTTCACTGTGACACCCGCCGCCTGCAGCTCGCTGATCTTCGAGGCGCCAACAGTCCAGTCTCCCATGAGCGCGTCGCCGTGCTCCACCTGCAGAGTCTGCACGTTTGAATCCTCGACTACGTTGAAGACAACCTTATCTGCCCAGGGCCCTGAAAGCCCAGAGACGGTCGTTGCGGCATGCGCAGTGGGTGAGATTGAAGCGAACAGAATCACTGAAGGCATTGCTAGAAGCGTCAAGATTGCGAATGTGATTAGTCGACTTGATACTTTTCTTTTCATCATGCCCCTCGTCAGGCCATCAAACACTATAAAAGAACTTCTGTTGATACTACTCCTCAACGGACTGCTTTCTTATCATCGATCCAACAAAGGCGAGCCCAAATCCGAGGACTAGGATGAAAAGAGAGGTCGCGTAGAAAGCGGGGGTGTCTCCGGCGGCAATCGCTAATACGACCTCGAAAATAGACAGAACCATCAGCACCGAAAGGATAGTGAGCATCAGCCTCGCCAGAAGCGGGTTAAGTCTCATTCATCATCGCCTCTCGAGCTCCGGCCAGCGGAGGTCTTGTCCACGGTGGCGTGCAAAGTCGAAAGCCACACTCCCAGTCGTCACCTTAATGTCCTCGGAGGCGCCCTGCTCCTCTTCTGATTTCGGAGTCCGTCTTCTCTTCTTCAAGCGCCAAAGGGAAAATTGCGTCCACGAACGCCAAGAGAACTACCAGAACCTGGGCCCGATCGAGCGCCGGGGCACTCTGAAGTGTTGGCCGCCGGCCTGGCATACCAAACATTCTGGTCTGCACTGACAGCGAAGCGGACGGGTCATAGCCGTTCGCGACTGCCTTGATGTCCCGCCCCTGCCAGTCGTGTAGCATGAGGGAGAGAAATGCCAAGAGAATCAAGTCTCCGACGACTGGAAGGATCGAGCTCCTCTTCATCAGCGCAGGTGTGAACGAGGCTGATAAAGCCTCTCGCAGTCAAACGTTTGACGGCGGCCCTCATGGCAGCGAGGGACGGAAGCTCCGTCCTCGGACAAGCGCTCCGTAGAGGTAATACGCGTCGAGGAGCGCAAGGATGACAGCCAGGAGCTGCGCCCAATCCAGGGTCGGCTGGCCCGCTGCCCTGATAATCTCCGACTTCAATGGCGCCCCGGTGCACGTTTCAGGTATTGCGCTAGCCACCGCGTGTTATGCGATATTCATCACGTTCACCAACAGGACTGCCTCAGTGATGGGAATAGGGCAACATGGTCTCTATTCTACGTCCTGCGCGTCTATGTCAACGAGGGCGTCTTCGTCTCGATTGCAGGGGTCCTCGCGTTTTCTTACTTCAAGTACTTCGAGAGGCGACGGGCGGTGGAGGAAAAGGCCGTCAGGGAGGCGCAGCCTCACGGAGAAACGGAGGGGGCGCTGCTCCTACCAGCCATCTCCCCGTAGGCAAAGAGCAGGTCAAAGGCCACCAGAGCCAAGAGGAGCAGCTGCTCCCAGTCC
>JAJTZC010000038.1:0-11032 GCA_032906705.1 Nitrososphaerales archaeon | reverse complement strand
CTGAGCTACAGCGCCGCACGCTGTCGGCTGAGGGTTATCCTCAAAAACGTTGTTGAATGACATCTCCCCGAGGGGGCCTGGAGGTCTTCATGGATCCAAATGAACAGGAAAAGAAGGAAGTCGCCGCGGTCATCTCCGAGTTCTTCGAGGCAGGGAAGAACAAGGACCTGAGCAGCCTTGCTGACTTTCACGCACCGCGCGAAGTCTTTTCCAAGTTTGACGAGAACCCTCCCTACACCAGGCAGAACTCGCAGGAAGCCTTCGTCTACGAGCAGGCTGCCTTCGCAAACATATCCGACTACACCTACCAGATTGACGAGTTGCGGATTGATGTGCTGGGCGGAACTGCCGTCGCCACTTTCTACTTGGCCTACAGGGGGATGTTCGTCAATGACTATTCATTCGAGGGTTCCCCAGTGAGCTCCAGAGTCCGAGCCACGATGGTGCTCTTGAAGACAGACCGGGGTTGGAAGATAGCGCACGAGCACTTCAGCCGGTTCCCTGACTGGGTTTCGAAGCAAAAGGAAGGGAATAGGTGAGTTTCAGTGGTTGGGCCCGGAGCGATTCGTCAACTCTGGTGTGCAAATCCACAAGTAACATTGGATGATGCTGACTATCAAGGGCTAAGAACTCAATGGGCGCGTGTGAAGGCGCAGTCAAAGTCGACCTAATCAAAAGGCCGCAGGTCAGGGCTTCGGGTCCGGTGGGGTCCGAACCTCGATGGGTTGAAGGGGTGGATTTGGGTGGCGGATCACCAGAAGACGGCTTAAGTAGTTCTTCCAAATCAAACCTCGATTCAGAAGAAACGCGAATTGGCGAACCCCGAGACAGCCAATGCTCGACTTTCATCCTATGCCACATGGCTCGGCGGAATTGCGATCATTTTCTTGGGGCTCTCGATCAACATCCTTTCGGGGAGGAACGGGAAACTCTCGAACTTTGGTGTACTCGCCGAGTCCGTAACGGTGATATTCCTCCTAAGCGCAATCTTACTCTATCTTACGAGTGCTTCAATCCTGGCTTCAGCATATTATGAACATGGAGTCAAGATCGAAGTTGGCATAATGAGGGCCAGGCGCCTCCAACTCATAGGTAACGTCCTGATTTTCTGGGCATTGGCTGCCCTTATGCTGGTGGCATTCGATTTTTCGATTCAAGCAATATTCTACACGGCGATTGCCACCCTTCTTCCTGTAATCTGGCTAGTCTTCAGGAGCCTGCAGAATATCCAATTCTAGCCACACATTTTGCGGGAGTCGGAAGTTGGGAATAATTGGCCGGATTCCTTACGGCGGGCCCAAGGGGCCCGATATATTTTTGGTTCTAGAAGCGCATTCAGAATCGTCGGTTCGAGCTTCTGAGGCTTCGCTACCGCGCTGCCATAGCACGAGCTATGCTGGCTTACGATGCGTATGTGAGAAAGCTAATACTCCTACTCCTGGTGCCGGAGGATTTTGAATCGTGCCCTGGGGCGTAACGTGGGGAACCAAAACCGAAGAAGAACTGCTAGCATTTCCATGTGATCGTTACATTGTAGATCCAGATGCGACATATTATCGAGGGATCACGATTCGGGCCCGTCCAGAAACCATCTTCCGCTGGCTTTGCCAGATGCGGGTAGCCCCGTACAGCTATGACTCGATAGACAACCTTGGACGGCGAAGTCCAAGGGCTCTGACCCCGGGGCTGAATGAGTTATCGGTCGGGCAACACATATTTGATCCACGGGGAGGATTCGAGTTAGTCGAGTTCGAGTATGATCGACATTTCACGATTCGAACAAAGAAGAATACGATTGTGTTCCGGATCTTCGGTGATGTAGTCGCAAGCTATCTTATTGTTCCCCAGACTTCGAATAGTTGTCGTCTCCTCGTCAAGCTCGTTGTTCGATATCCAAGAGGGGCAGTTGGCTGGTTCATGCGCCACGTCCTACCGTGGGGAGATAGAATCATGATGAGTCGTCAGCTGCTTAACTTCAAGAAACTTTCTGAACAGGTGTCAGGTGAAGATGAATGAAAAAGCGGGCCCGGTGGGGTCCGGCGCATCTTTGTGTCGGGCCCCCTTTCTGTTCGCTACGTCATTAGACAATGACATGAGAGCAACTACAATGTCTTGAGATTAATACTCCACTCTTGTTCCATCATTTCTTATTGTCGTCTCTGGCACACTGGATTTGGGCCGGGGGGACTCGCACGATTATTCATGTGGAACTTAGGCCTTCGAGGCCCAAAGTCCGGTTGTTCGGTTATCTTTCAATGGCGGCAGTTGAAAACACCACGGTCTTCATCTCGCGTCCTGCTGGGGCTAGGGCTAGAATGCTTGGGCCCGGAGCGATTTGAACGCTCGACCGACCGGTGCCTCAGGCCTTCCGTATGAGCCGGTCGCTCTGACCGAACTTCCCGTATTGCAACTCTGAGCTACGGGCCCGCGTTTCGTGGGTGCGAAGCCTCTCGATTTAACCAATCGCAGCTAAAGGCTAATTAGTGGCTCGCAGCCAAGCCAAAGACGTAGGCAGTGAGCAAGAACCAAGACGAAGGCTTCGAGGACATCCTCGCCGAGCTTGACCGCGAGGAGGCAAGGGTCAAGATACGCATGGAGATGCGCCGTTTTGGCAAGCCCACGACAGTCATCGAGGGCTTGAAGATGAGCGAGAAGGACATGCAGGAGCTCGCCACGAGCATGAAGAAGGGCCTCGCCACGGGCGGCACGGTCAAAGGAGGGATCCTCATCCTCCAGGGCGACCACAGGGAGAGCGCGGCCAAGATCCTGACCCAGCACGGCTTTGCCGAGGGCTCGATCGAAGTCCTGTAATCTTGTTAATGTCCCTTTCAAGTTCGCATTTTCCCACCTATCTTTATAAAAGGTCGGAGGAAGCGCCGGCTTGGAAGGCCAGACTCGTTTTGGCGAAGCCGATTGTAACCTTCGAGGACTTCATCAAACGAGTCCTAACGGTGATCTTCTGGTTCCTCCTACTTTCGCCTCTCATCCTCATTCCTATCTATTACGCCCTCGATTCGGTCTTCCACTTCCCTGTGGACCTGGTGAATCTCTCGATCAAGCCGGATGTGGCTATCGCATTCACCTTCAGCCTCCTGGGCCAGGAACCGTTCCGGACCCTCTTCGCCCTGACGGTTTTCCCTGGATTCACGTTCGTCGCTCTCTACTCTACCATCCTGATGGGCTGGGTCGAAAGGAAGTTCACGGCGAAGATCCAGCTGAGGACCGGCCCGATGTACGCGGGCAAGGTTGAGGGGATCCTGCAGAACTTCGCCGACTTCTTCAAGCTGCTCTTCAAGGAGATAATCATCCCCAACGGAGTCGACCGTGCGACCTTCATCGCCATACCCTTTGCGCTGATGGCTGTCGCGGCGGCCTTGGTCGCCCTCGTGCCCCTCTCTCCGACCACGTACATAGCCGACCCCTCGGTGGGTGCGGTCCTCATCTTCGCGATCCTCGGAATCTCGCCGCTGATAGTCCTGCTCGCCGGGTGGGCGAGCAACAGTAAGTATCCCTTCCTCGGTGGGCTGCGCGCTCTCCACCAGTTGGTCGCCTACGAGATTCCTCTCATCCTGTCGCTGATCGGCACCGTCGTCCTATCCGGTTCGCTCGACCTGATGGCAATTGTCAGGGCACAGACCGGCCTCTGGTACATCTTCCTGCAGCCGCTCGGTGCGATCGTCTTCTTCATCGGGGCGCTCGCCGAGCTGGAGAGGATACCACTCGACCTCCCGGAGGCAGACACCGAGATCGTCGCCGGATGGCAGACCGAGTACACGAGCATGCTCTTCGGGACATTCCAGCTCGCAAACTTCTCGAGGATGTACGTCCTCGCCGGAATCTTCACCACTTTCTTCCTCGGGGGCTGGCTCGGTTTCGCTGGGGTCCCCCCCGAGCTCTGGTTCATCCTGAAGACCACGCTTGTCATGCTAACGATGATGCTCCCCAGGAGCATAATGCCGAGGGTCAGAATCGACCAGCTGCTCAGGACAGGATGGGTCAGGCTCCTCGGAATCTCGTTCGCCAACCTTTTCCTCACGATGCTCATCGTCTCGCTCGGCCTCGTGCACATGGGGGCGGCCTAGATGGGGACCTGGTCGTACATCAAGGGGGTCTTCGTCGCTACGTGGAGCGGGGTCAGACACCTGTCCCATCCAAGAATGACGTTGCGCTACCCGGAGCAAAAGCTCGACCTGGAGGGGCCCGGGTACCAGTTCGACGCGAAGAAAGGGGTGGGCCTCCCCGGCTTCAAGGGACGCCACATCCTTCTCATGGACAAGTGCACGGGCTGCCAGCTCTGCGCGATAGCCTGCGACGGAATCGCAGTTGCCATCGAGATGCAGCACGTCCAGAAGGGGAAGCCCCAGAACAAGAAGGACATCTGGCCTGCGGTTGACTACGGAAGGTGTGTGTTCTGTGGCCTGTGTGTGGACGCCTGTCCTTTCGACGCGCTCTTCATGACCAACGACTACGAGCTTTCGGCTTACGACAAGGAGAGCCTGAAGTACACCCCGGACATGCTGGCAATCCCGCCCAAGCTCGAAGGGCAGACCTACAAGGTGAAGTTCGACACCGAGAAGGGGACCACGAAGCATGGCTGACCTCGTCTTTCTGGCCATGGCGGTCGTCACGGTGGGCGGAGCCATGATGGCCCTCGAGGCTGACGAGATAGTCTACGGCGCGATAGGTCTGGCCTCGAGCCTATTCGGCATCGCGACCTTCTTCTTTCTTCTGAACGCCCCCTACGTGGCAGTCTTCCAGGTGACTGTCTACATTGGGGCGGTCGCCGTCCTGATCCTCTTCACGGTCATGCTGGTGAGGCAGGAAAGTTGGGCCAAGGAGGTGCGGCCGACGTCAGTGACAAGGATAGCGGGAATCCTGACCGGTTTCGCCGTCGCAACCGCCCTGGCCCTCGCTGCAGTAACCTCGAATCTTTCCAATCAGACAAGCATCAAGAACACGGCCGACTTCCTGCAGATTGGCCGCCTCATCTCCACCAACTTTTCGCCGGTGCTCGAGGTGCTGGCGCTGGTCCTCGCAGCGTCTGTGGTGGGCGCCCTGACGCTCACGAGGGTGGACAGGGAGGATGAGAAGTGAACTCACTCACAGACTTTGTAATCGTCTCTGCCGTCCTCCTTGGGATAGGCGTCTACGGCCTGGTGACCAAGAGGAACGCGCTCAGGCTTCTCTTCGCTGTGGAGATAATGATCAACGCGGCGAACCTCAACTTCATCGCTTTCAGCCAGTTTCTGTGGAACAACGCAGTTGGGCAGACATTCGTTCTCTTCTCAATCGCCTTGGCCGCTGGCGAAGCCGCCGTAATACTTGCAATCGTTGTAGTCGCCTACAGGCTCCATCAGGACGTCGACGTTAGTGAGCTAAAGACGCTTGGAGGTTGAGCTGTTGGGCAACAGGATTCTTCGACCTACTGTCTCCTATGCGGAGTTCTGGAGCGCAATGGAGACCCGGTGATTAGATGGTCATCCCATACGCGCTACTTCAGGTAATAGTACTGCCGCTAGTAGCGGCCGGCATCGTTTACGTGTTCGGGAACAGGCTGGGCAGGCGCGTGGGTTGGGTCGCCTTCATCGCGATCCTCTACGCCACTCTGCTGCTCCTTCTCACCGGGGCCGGAATCTATGGAGGCGGTGGGCCGGTCAAGGAACTCTATCCGTGGGCGCCTAGCGTCGGGCTGACCTTCGGCTTCCTTGCGGACAACTTGAGCCTGCCGGTGGCTCTGGTCATGAGTCTTGTCTGCGCCGGCACCTCCGTCTACTCGATGCCTTACATGAAGCACAGGCTTGAGGCAATGTATGGCGAGGAGAAGAAGCAGCAATTCGCCGTATACTACGTCAATTTTCTGCTCCTAGACGTCGGCCTGATCGGCGTCTCTCTCTCAACCAACCTGATCGAGCTCTACATGTTCGTCGAGCTCATGCTGATTCCGTCGTTCTTGCTCATGAGCCTCTTCGGCTACGTCGACAGGGAGCGCATAGCCATCATGTACGTCATCTGGAACCATCTTGGAGCCTTCCTCTTCCTCGGTGGCATAGTGCTGACCTACGTAGTGACGGGAAGCTTCGAAGTCGCCGCACTCTCTACTCTCCAGCCGGGAACAACAGCATACTGGATTGTCGGACTGATACTCATCGGGTGGCTAGTCAAGATGGCAATCTTCGGGCTGCACATGTGGCTGCCGCCGGCACACGCGGAGCACCCCACATCTTTCGCCCCGATAATGGCCACCATCGTTGGCGTCGGCAACTACGTCCTCGCGCGGCTGCTCGTGGGGGAAGCGCCGAGCGTCTTCCAGCCCTTCGCATTCCCGCTCATGGTGATGGCGCTGATCACGATGGTATACGGCGGAGCCGTCACCCTCGTCCAGAATGACATCAAGTACCTCTACGCCTGGTCGACGATTAGCCAGAACGCCTACTCCCTCCTCGGAATCGCAAGCCTGACCACCCTCGGGGTCGCGGGAGGGGTCTTCTACTTCCTCAGTCACATTGTCGGCAAGTGCATTCTCTTCTCGGTAGCAGGTATAGTCCTGACAGAGACGGGACTACGGGACATCCGCAAGATGGGTGGGCTGGCGACCAGGATGCCGCTGACCGCCACTCTTTGCGTGCTCGGCACACTGATCCTTTCCGCGGTTCCTCCGCTGAGTGGCTTCCAGGCTGAATGGATCCTGTTCGTGGGGGTCTTCACGCAGGGAACGCTGGGGTCTGCGGCGAACATGGCCGTCGCGGTCCTCGCGATCATCGGGACCGTCCTTACGGTCGGATACACCTTCTGGCCTCTGCGGAAGATTTTCTTCGGGGCGCTCCCACCTACGCTCGCAGGGGTGCACGAGGCGCCCCCGACGATGCTCGTTCCGCTCTTCGTCCTCGCAGCCATCATGCTTATCGTAGGAATCTACCCGGATCTCATCATGCGGTTCCTCTCGTCCTTCGTCTCCGGCCTGCCCATTCGATGACTGGTGCATTAGATGGCTGCAATAATCTCTTCCTACTATATCTGGCTCGTCTTCGTCGCACCTTTCGTCGGCGCACTGCTAGTCCCGCTAGTGGGTAAATCCTCGCGAATCAGGGACTACCTCGCCGTCGCCTCCTCCTTCGTCTCGGCCTTCTTCGCACTGCAACTCTTGATTCCTACCCTGCAGGGCCAGACGCTGGACCCCGCCGGTCCGACGAGCATCCCTTGGATCTCGGCGCTAAGCATCAACATCGGAGTTCTGCACGACCCGTTCACGATAATCGTCTCGAACGTCGTCGCGTGGGTCAGCTTCCTGATCATGGTCTACAGTCTGGGGTACATGAGGGGTGACGGGGGTCTTGCGCGCTATTGGTTCTTCATGAACTTCTTCATCGGGAGCATGCAGCTGATCGTCCTCTCCGACAACTTCCTTTCGATGTTTGTCGGATGGGAGGGGGTCGGCCTCTGCAGCTTCGCGCTCATTGGATTCTGGTTCACCGATGAGAAGGACAGGTGGGTTGGAACCCCCGGTCAGAGAGCTCTAGGCGAAGAGCAGGCCTACCCACCGTCGCACGCTGGTATGAAGGCGTTCGTGATGACCAGGATCGGCGACTTGGCGTTTCTCGTCGGAATCATCATCCTATTCATCTATTCCGGAACCTTCAGCTTCACGCAGCTCGCGCAGTCGACAGGCTGGGCCACGAGGCTGGCGCAGTCTGGGCTGCTAGTGCCCGTTGCCCTCCTGATCTTCGGCGGGGCAGTTGGGAAGTCCGCCCAGTTCCCGCTGCACGAATGGCTTCCCGACGCGATGGCAGGACCCGCACCTGTCTCGGCCCTCATCCACGCGGCGACGATGGTCAAGGCGGGCGTCGTGCTCGTCGCGAGGGTCGGCCCGCTCTTCTACTTCGCGCTCGCCTACAACCCTTCCCTGATTCAGCCTTTCTTCGTAACCGTCGCTTGGATAGGTGCCTTCACGGCCTTCCTGGCCGCCACGCAGGCGCTCGTCGGGTACGAGCTGAAGAAGATACTCGCGTACTCGACAGTTTCGCAGGTCGGCTACATGATGATGGCTCTCGGTCTGACGGGTCTCTCCAATGACTTCGCGCAGGGATTATCAGCTGGGCTCTATCATCTGATGAGCCACGCCATCTTCAAAGCCTGTCTCTTCATGGCTGCGGGTGTTTTGATTCACACCTCAGAATCCAAGTACATCAACGACATGGGCGGATTGCGCGGCAAGCTTAAGATTACATTCGTGGCTTTCCTCATCGCCGCGGCATCCCTCTCCGGGATTCCCCCATTCACAGGGTTCTGGAGCAAGGACGCTGTGCTGGCCACCGCCTGGGATGCTGGTCAGATGGGTCTCTTCGCTGTCGGTGCCATGACCGCCGGACTGACCGCATTCTACTCCTTCAGAATGGTGGGCATGATCTTCTTCGGGAAGGAGGGCGCCAAAGTGGAGGAAGCGCAACACGAGGGACACGCAGTCCGCGAGATGAGCCCTCTCCTCTGGGTGCCATACACCATCCTCGCGGTTGGCACACTATTCATCGGGCTGGTCTCCCTTCCATTGGGGGTCGAAAACACGCTCGAGTGGGCGTCGAACACGTACCTCTCGAGTCTCTTCCCGGGTCTCTCGGGAAAGGCCGTCGCTGTACCCGGCTTCAACGCGGTCTCGGCCTCGATCACAGGCGGTTTCGTGGTGCTCGGATTCGCCCTTGCAGCCGTGGTGTACATTATGAGGAAGTTCCCTCCGGCGAAGTTCGCCGGGAGCACAGGAGTCGCCCACAGCATCTACATCTTCCTAGAGAACAGGTGGTACATCAACGCCATCTACTACAAGGTATTCGTGAACGCACCGATTGCGGTGGCGAACTCGACTTGGGTGCATTTTGAGTTGAACTTCCTCGACCGGAGTAGCGATGCAGTGGCCCAGGTTGGTATCTATCTCTCGGAGGGAGGAAACTGGCTTGACGCCAACGTAATCGACGGAATCGCCAACGGCGTCTCGACGGTCGGCCAAGCAATCTCCAGAACATTGAGGAGGCTGCAGAGTGGCGTCACGCAACAGTACATTTTCGTATTCGCGGTGGGTGTTGCCGTCCTCATGATCTTGTTGCTGCTCGCTTCAGGGGTCAAGCTGATATGAGTCTCGTGCTCTCATCGCTAATCTTCCTCCCGATAGTCCTTGCCCCGGCGGTCTATCTGGTGACAAGGATGAACAAGAAGTGGGGGTTCTACTTCTCCGCCTCCCTCGCCCTGGTCATCCTCTTGGTTTCCGCCTATGCGTTCTGGATAGTCTACTCCAACCCACCGCCAGGAGGGCAGTACGCACTTGTCGAGAGATACAGCTGGGTAAGTTTCCCATCCTTCGGAGTGACCTATTTGCTGGGAGCCGATGGTCTAAGCACCCCACTAATCTTTGTCTCCGGCCTCCTAACGCTGCTTGTGGTCATCGGATCGAGGAGTCAGATCGACCATCATGAACCCCCATACTACGCCTTGATCTTCCTCTTCGAGGGCGCCATCATGGGAGTATTCACATCCCTGAACCTAATCCTATTCTACGTTTTCTGGGAAGTAGTCCTGATTCCGATGTTCCTCTTCATCGGTGTATGGGGGGGTCCAAGGAGGAAGTACGCGGCAATGAAATTCATCATCTTCACTTTCGTCGGCAGCACGGTAATGTTGTTGGGTTTCCTCTATGTTTACCTCGGCGTTCAGCCGTCTTCGTTCAACATACCCGACCTCGCGGGGAAGATCCCCGCCGGGCTGCAGTACCTGCCGCTTCTCGCTTCATTCGTTGGCTTTGGAGTCAAGTTGCCCGTCGTGCCCTTCCACACTTGGCTACCCGATGCCCACGTCGAAGCGCCTGCCCCAATCAGCGTGCTGCTTGCGGGCGTCCTCCTGAAGATGGGAGGCTACGGCTTCATCAGGGTCAGCATCGGCCTCTTCCCGCAGGCTTCTTTCCAATACGCCTGGGTCTTCATGCTGGTTGGAATAGTGACAATGTTCTATGGAGCCGTGGTAGCTCTGCTCGCCAAGGACCTGAAGAGGATGATCGCCTTGACCAGCATAAACCACATGGGCTTCGTGCTCTTCGGGGCGTTCGCGACGGTGGCGTCCGGGAACTTGCTCGGCATCCAGGGCGCGGTCTTCCAGATGTTCACCCATGCCCTGGCTGTGGGGAGCCTCTTCATGCTGTCCGGGTACATACACCACCAGGCCGGTACGAGAGAGATACCCCTCCTCAAGGGTTTGGGCGTGACGATGCCGAGGACCGCGACTATCCTTGTGCTTGCCTCGGCAGCCGCAATGGGTCTCCCCCCATTCGCGAGTTTCCTTGCGGAATTCATGGTCATCTCAGCGGGAGTCTCAGCATACTCGGTCACGGCCGTTTCGGTTCTGGTGCCGGTGATCACCGCCGGTTACTTCCTCTGGATGATCAAGAGAACAGTTCTGTCTGCGCCTGAAGGCGACCATCAGGTCCACGACATGTCCCGGGCGGACGTAGCGTCCTTCGCGGTATACCTCATCCCGCTAGTCCTGGTAATCGTCTTCTCCTATGTGATCCTCACGCCAGCGGCGCCTGTCGCGCAATATCTGTGGAGTTTGGTCAGATAGAATGGTGGATCTGATCACCGCGTCAATTGCGGTCCTTGTGGCCTCGTCCCTCCTCCTTCCTCTCCTCCAGCTTGCGAAGTACCAGAACCGGAACCTTCCCGGCTACCTGCTTGCGGGCGTCCTCGCACTGGTGCTCCTGCTCGTCGGGCTCTACCCCGTCAGTCCCGCGCCGAACGCCTGGTTCGGGTCGCTGTTGGCCTCCGACGAGCTCGGCGTTCTATTCGCCCTGGTCACCCTGGGTGTTACGCTTATGGTAACCGTGGCATCCCTCAACCGTTCGAAGAGCATCAACAACCCGGTCTACTACAGTCTGCTCTCCTTCACGGCCCTCGGGATGCTGCTCTTGTCCTTCTCACAGGACCTCCTGATGCTTTTTGTAGCCTGGGAGCTCATGAGCCTTCCTACCTACGTCCTCGCCGGGTTCGACAAGAGCCTC
>JAJTZC010000037.1:0-11077 GCA_032906705.1 Nitrososphaerales archaeon | reverse complement strand
CTGAAGGACACCGAGGACGCTGCTGAGGGCGCCTGGCACGTTCTTCAGCTCCACCACCACCTGGAAAAACTTCTTCGAGGGGTCGTAGAGATACACGTTCACGTCTTTTCGAAGACGCACGGAAAATGAGGCCATCTTTCCTGCATTTAAGCAGCTCGGACAAATTATACAGCAGGCAGCCACGAACCAGCATGATGTGCATCACCACTGTAAAGTTACCCGTCGCCGCCGCTGTGGCCAGCGAATCTTGAGCAAGCCGAGGGAAGAGGGTCTGACCCGCGCCCATCTGAAGAGACTGGGTTTCTTCACGCTAGCTGGCGGCGCGATCTTCGTGGCGCTGCTGGTTGCCCTGCAGGCCGCACTCGCGTTCGCCGGCCATCCAGTCGATTCTTCAATCTACAAGTTCTATCCGATTTTGGCGGGACTCGGCGCTGCCTTTGGGTTCGAAAGATGGTGGGCCCATGAGCAGGGCGATGTCAATCCTTTCCACGACAAATAGCCTGGAGGTAGCATCGGCCGAATGGTTGACAGAACTCGCCCTTATCCTAGTTTGGCTTACCGGGTGATCACAGTGAGGACGTCTTCGTCCATCAGCCTGTGGGTGATGCCTACGCGCTGACCGCCGAACTTGACGCTCTTGCCCCAGATTTGGGCGTATCTGAACTCGTCCTTCATTGTGCGGTGTACCTTGTTGCAGACCTCGAGCACAGTGGAGCCCCCCTTCACGATCATGGGCTCCTTGAAGTCAGTTTCTCCAGTCCTTCTCCTCATGTATATGCGAACGAAGTCGAGCCGATTGTAGATTTCTTCCCTCAATGCCGCTATGTTCACGCTAGTCTCTGCAGAGATTGGGAGAAACTTGTACGGTAGTTTGCGGCTCAACTCGAGCGTGAACCCCGCGTTCACCAAGTCTATCTTATTCATGACCGTCAAAGATGGCACGTAGGAACGGTTTCCCGATAGGACGTCCACGAGCTGCTCGTCGGTTACGTCCTGCCTGATCACCACCCGCGCGCTGTTGACGTTGTAAACGCGCAGGATCTCTTTGACCAGCTGTTCACTCAGGTGCGTCAGCTTGCCCTGGACGCTCACCGCGATCCCTCCGGTGCTGGTCGCCTCTAGGATGACGTTCGGAGGCTTCTCGTCAACGCGGATCCCGGTGGTGCGGAGCTCCTTCTCGAGCACGCCCCTGGCCTCAGGTTGGAACACATCGACCATGAAGAGGACCAGGTCCGCGTTCCTAGCCACGGCGAGGACGCGTTTGCCCAAGCCTTTGCCTTCCGACGCTCCCTGGATTATGCCTGGGAGGTCGAGTATCTGGATCTTCGCCCCCTTGTAATCCATCACGCCCGGCACAACCTCGAGTGTGGTAAATTGGTACGAAGCGACTTTGGACTTCGCGTTTGTCAGCCTGTTGAGGAGGGTCGACTTCCCCACGCTGGGGAGGCCGATGAGCACGACCGTGGCGTCGCCCGACTTCTTCACATCATAGCCGATGCTGCTGCCTGATTTCCGGGACCGTGCTTCTTCCTGCTCCGCCTTCAACCTGGAAAGCTTCGCGCGAAGTAGCCCCACATGGTGCTCAGTCTTCTTGTTGACCTGCGTTCTCGCCAGGTCGTCCTCGATCTTCTTGATTTTCTCTGGAACGCCCACCTAGAACACCCTGAATGGAAGCCTTGAAGCGTCCCCTCGTTATTAACTTGCAAGGCCACAGTTGTGTTGCTTATATCGCGGCCGAGTCGCGCTCTTCAGACAATTGAAATCTGTCCTCCTGAGAACGCCACCTGGAGCGACAGGCGTAAGGGCGCAAGTCCTTGATGTCCCAGTCCCCTCAATTGGACAAGGCGAGCTCTTGGTCGAGATGAAAGCCTGTGGACTGTGCGGAACGGACATCGAAAAGGCGCTTGGAAAGTACACAGCTTCTATGCCCGTGCTCGGTCATGAGGCGGTCGGGGTGGTGGCTGGTATCGGCGGCGATGTAAAAGGATTCAAATTGGGAGACAGAGTTTTTCCTCACCATCACGTTCCCTGCCTCAACTGTTACTTTTGCAGACATGGGAGCGAGACGATGTGCCAAGAGTACAGGAAGAGTAACCTGGATCCCGGCGGTTTCTCCGAGTTCTTCCGGGTCCCGGGGTGGAACACGAGCCAAGGCGGCGTGCTCCGCCTCCCCGACAATATCAGTTTCGAAGAGGCCAGCCTGACCGAGCCAGTCGCGTGCTGCATAAGGGCGCTCGACAGGTGCGGTGTGAGACCCGATGACTCGGTCCTTGTGGTGGGGGCGGGGCCCGTTGGAATGGCACACGCCCTCATCCTGCACTCCCGCAAAGCCAGAGTGATGATTAGCGACGTTAACGAAGGCAGGATTGGGTTCGCCGAGGCAGCCAACGTCGGGCCGGTCATCGACGCGAGCAAAGCGAACGTGGCTGAAACAGTTCGCAATGAGACTTCAGGGAGGGGGGCGGACCTCGCCATCGTGGCCTCGGGGAGCAAAGAGGCAATCGTACAGGCTCTTCGGTCGGTCAGGAGGGGCGGCAAGGTGTGTCTCTTCGGCGTCCCGGCGATAGGCTCGGTGCTAGACTATGACATGAGCGACGTGTACAATTCAGAGGTGTCGATAGTTTCCAGCTACGGGGCAGCGGAGAAGGATACGAATATGGCCCTGGGTATGATCGCTCTCAGAGGCGTGAAACTCGCTTCCTTGATAACGCACAGGTTTCACATAGGAGGGTTCGAAAGGGGCGTCGAGACAGTCACACAGGGGAGAGGCATCAAAGTCGTAATCACGCCCTAATTGGGGAGTTCCAGCCAATCACGTTTAAAATGGCGCAGCGGACCGCCCGAAGGGAAGCGAGAAGCGATGGACTGGGGGATGAATGACAGAATCTCACGTGTGCTAAACTCCGGCCGCGCAGTAATGCTTGCAGTCGACCACGGATACTTTCAGGGTCCCACTACGGGACTTGAGAATCCTCGGAAGACCATCGCGCCGCTACTTCCGTACGCAGATTCGCTCATGCTCACCAGGGGGGTCCTTAGGACGTCGGTTGACCCGGGCAATGGGGTTCCCATTGTATTGAGAGTCTCCGGCGGGACGAGCATCCTGAAGGAACTCTCCAACGAGGGCATAGCTACAGCAATGGATGACGCCGTGCGCCTGAACGCTTCCGCAGTCGCCGTTTCCATCTTCGTAGGATCTGAAAATGAGAAGCAGACACTCTTGAACCTCTCACAGCTAGTCGATGAGGGTGAGCGGCGGGGGATGCCGGTACTTGCGGTCACCGCGGTCGGGAGAGAAATGAACAGGGACGCCCGCTACTTGGGGCTGGCTTGCAGGATCGCTGCCGAGCTGGGCGCTCGCATTGTCAAGACCTACTACTGCGAGGACTTCAGGAAAGTCGTCGATTCCTGTCCCGTACCTGTCGTCATTGCAGGAGGTAAGAAGATACCCGAAAAGGAGGCCCTTGAGATCGCAGCGAAGGCGATGTCAGAGGGAGCGTCCGGAGTAGACATGGGGAGGAACATATTCCAATCCTCCAACCCTGTCGGGATGATCAAGGCAGTACGTGAGGTCGTCCACGACCAGGCCAGCGCTGACAAGGCCTTCCTGACCTTCAGCGGCAGCGCCAGCGGTTGAACTTACGAGGCCCTGGGCCGGACTCAAGCCTCTAGACAGAGCCGCCTTTCATTTCGGAAGCCCTGAAATGTCTTCGCAATCAAGCAGAGCACCGCACTCGGGGCACTGGTATTTGCAAGCCTGGATCTCGATCATTTGAACTCCGCACGCATAGCAGGCCTCCTTCGCCAAGGGAATGCTCAGCGAGGAAAGAACGGTTTTAAAACGTGGTTGGGGCTTGAAGTGGACATCTGAATGAGTGACCCAGATGATTCTAGGCCCCACTTCACAAGGAGAAGCCCGCTGGAGCCTATGCAGAAGCTCTGCCCGAAGTGCCTGAAGCCGCTCCAGAAAGGCGGCAAGTTCGGCGGGTGGCTAGTCCCCCAGGACTACTATTGCCCCAACTGCGGCTATTCCGGGATGGTCTACCTCGAGAAACCGTATCCGCATGAGGAAAAGGATTGATCGCAACGACAGGCGAGCAACGGCTCTCCTCCTTCGGCAAGGTGCTCGTCGGCGTTTTTGTCCTCCTGCTCCTTGTCACGGCCGCGCTTGTGATCATCTCTTTTCCTGTAGGGTTCTACACGATCTTTTACACCAGCCTCTCTAATCAGGTCAACGCAGCCTCCCTCGTCAACGGAATCTTCTTCTTTGTCGGGCCCTACGTGACAGCCCTCCCCATCGGAGGGAGCTTGGGAAACATCTTCGTGGCGCTCAGCGTCATCTACGCTGGCATGCTGATCCTGGCTGCCAAGCAGGGGGCGGGGTTACTTTCATCCCTACGGGCATCATTCAGCGAAGGTTTCGGAGCGCTGTTTAGGAACACGTTCTACGTCAGTCTGGTGGCAATAGGGTTCCTCGCATTTACGATTCTCGTTATCGATTCCCTGGAGACTGCCGGGAGCGTCCCTGTCGGCAGCTTGTCCGGCGATGCGATGCAGCTACTCATGAGCCTCACCATAGCTCCGCTCAGAGAGGAACTCGGGTTCAGGATGCTGACTATCGGGTTAGTCGCGGCCCTGGTTTCACTTGGGAAATCAAAGGCTGTGGCTCTCCGGGCAATCTGGCGACCCTCCGCCGCCTACGAGGGTGAAGTCAACAGCACCCTCCCGAGGGTCGCGCTGGCAGTGGCGGTGGTGTTGAGCTCGGTTGCCTTCGGCCTGGTGCACATTGAGTCGGGGTCCGGATGGCAGATTGGCAAGCTCCCGGAAGCGGCAATCGCCGGACTCGTCCTCGGTTACCTGTACGTCAAGTACGGCTTCCACGTCGCTGTCCTCACCCACTGGGGAATCGACTACCTTGACAGCGTCTTCGCATTCTTCGGTCAGGGCGCGTTCGGCATACCGTGGACCTCGGACAACGGCTTCGTTTTACAACAAGTGGTCGCGCTACACACTGTCGCGTTCTTCGGGGTGGCCAGCTTCCTAGTGGTGTGCTACCTCGCTCTCCGCCGAGCGTTCGCGGACAGGCCGAATCCCACCGCGCTCTAGAGTTCGAAGTTTCATTAACCCCATTACGTGAAGAATAGGGCGATAGCGATGACCGTGCTCGGTGCGTCCATACTCCAGGAGATGGTCCGCAAGTACAAGGTCGTGTACCCTTCTGCGGATTCGGCCTTCGACGGCGATGGTTACGTCCTGACCGTCAGGGAAGACAGGACTCTGAATTACCTTGAGCACAGGAACTTGGTGTCGAAGGAGATTGTCTTCACGCCCCCAGATTGCGTGGCCCATCTGACATCGAAGAGCAAGTTCGGCAGGCTCGGGCTCTCCTTCCTGAATTCGGTGAAGGTCCACAGCGGGTTCGTGGGCAGGCTAGCCCTCGAGCTCGTCAATCTGAGCAACGAGCGGACCCCTATCACGATAAAGGAGGGCGACCCCCTGATTCACATCGAGTTCTTGCGGCGAGAGGGGGAGCCAGCACCCTACGCGGGAAGATACCTGTTTCAATATATGGATGAGAAAGAAACTCAAATGTACGTGAAGATCCTCAGCGAGAACTTTCCCAAGATCTTCCCTGAAGACCGCCTCCAGTCAATCAGTAGGGGGAGGCTGACGGCCGAAAGGGAAGCCTAGCTTGTGAGAGAGCGCGAGTCTCGTAGTGGAGCGTGCAAGCGGGTCAGATTCCTAGTGCGGAACGAAGTCCCTTGTACCTGTTCCGGATCGTGACTTCTGTGACGCCGGCCGCTTCGGCCACGTCCTTCTGGGTCTTGTCCTCCCCTTCAAGCGTGCACGCCACGTAGAGGGCGGCGGCCGCGAGCCCCATGGGGTCCTTGCCCGCAGAAATCCTGGTCTCCTCGGCCCTCTTGAGAATCTCGAGCGCCCTTCTCTTTGTCTTCTCTGTCAGCTGGGCCTTGGAGGCGATCCTCGAGATGCACTTCGTCGGGTCGACGACCGGCATCTTGATGTCCATCTCCTTGAGCAGCAGCCTGTAGCATCTTGCAATGTCCTTCTTCTTGACGTTGCTGACAGCAGCGAGGTCCTTCAGTGTCCTCGGGGTCTGAGTGTCCCTGCACGCAGCATAGAGCGAGGCTGCGATTATCGCTGAGATCGACCTGCCCCTTACCAATCCGCGCTCCAGCGCCTTCCTGTAAACGTATGCGGCTTTCTCCACTACAGCATCGGAGACCGAGAGCTTGTCGGAGAGCCTGTCCAGCTCGCTGAAGGCCTGCCTGAGGTTCCTGTCGACCGGCTCGTGGACCTGACTCCTGCTGTCCCATGTCCTGAGCCTCTCGACAGTAGCCTTCATCGAAGCGGAAAGCGACTTGCCCGAGGCGTCCTTGTTGACCCCTCCAATCACCGTGGCCAGTCCCATGTCATGCATCGCTATTGAGGTCGGAATGCCTCCCCTGCTTCTGTCGTCCTTCTCTTCCTTTGAGAATGCCCTCCATTCTGGACCGGTCTCCTCAATTTTTTCCTTGACCACAAACCCGCAGCTTCCGCAGAAGAGCTCGCCTCCGGCTGAGTCGGCAATCATTGGCCCCTTGCCACAGCGAGGACACTTGTCCATCGCTTTCTGCAGCTTCATCAATCTCGAGAAATCTTTGTCAGAGAACATGGCTCTCACCAATATGGTTATATTGGCGGAAACCGCGCCGCTGGTAATATATTTAAGCTTTATGGCGAAATCCAGAATTTTCGGAGATTTGATGCAAGTCTAACAAGAATCTTAATTTGGTGGGCAATACTTGGGGTCTCGTTCAGCCTTTTTTGTGATGAACTCACAAGGCTTAAATCGATTTTGCCAGGCTGGCACCGTTGAACGTTGAATACAGACTTTATGCTCAATATTCTCGACGCGGCTCTGATCATAGGGGTCGCGCTCCCAAGCCTGTACATGGCAACTCGAGTGAATCAACCGAAGCTTCGGATTCTAACGATCCTGCTCTCGAGCTTCCTGATCTTCCACGGGCTCTACCACGCCACTAGCGCGCTTGGGACACTCGGAGGGCTAGGGTTCCTTGGCTACGCTTCGGACGTCTTCTTCGAACCTTTCGGATACCTTCTGCTCCTATTCTTCGCAGTCTATTATTGGAGGAGCGCGAGTTAGAGGTGCTAGCTGCATACGGATACGGCTCTGGGTACGGGACGGCACCGGGAATCAGCGACCTCCTCAGCATGTCCGCCGAGATGCTCTCACTGCTTTTCATCCTTGCTTCATTGGTGATCGTGGCGTACCTCACAACAAAGGTCAAGACCAGGCGGTCCTTTCAGTTCGAGATGTTCCTCTTCACACTCGTGCTTGCCTCCGCCGAGATCCCCAGGATACTTTACTCCTTCAGCCGCCTCGACCTTGGCCCCTTGGTGACCTACGGCCTCGCAATCCACACCGTCTCAATGGTAGTCCTGGCGGCGTTCGTTGCTTACAGAACATACGGCTTCTTCAGGGGAGGGGAAAATGTCCAGAAGTAGCCTCGAGGAGGCGTTGCTCGGGTCAATCGAGACCGCGCTCCTGATGGTCTTCGACCCGAACACGATGAGGGCAGTCAACTTCTATGTCGACAGGACGATTGCACTCAGCAACCCTGCGGAGTACACAAGGTCAATGCAGAAGCTCTTCGGGGAGGGGGCCAAGGTCTTGATGGACAGGATAATCGAGGGCGTTTCAAAAGGGGCCGGGCTGGAAGGGGGAAAGTTCGCTTCGCTCGAGGAGTGTGTTTCAAGCGCCCGGGCCAAGATAGCGTCCCGAAGCTCCGTCTGAACTGCTATATCCGAGAAGGATTCCCCCGAGGGCCGTGAAGGGACGGCGGGGCTCGATCGTTCAACTGCTTCGACCCGTCCTTGACACGTACATGGACAGCGCTGTGGGATTGACTGGCTGCCACGCCCTCGGCATCGAGCGCGAGCCATGCGAACACGACGTCGTCATAATTGGCAGGGAGCCTCAGCCCCCCACCTCGATCAGGGCTGGAGACACCTACATGGACCTCTACTTCCTCACCGAGGAGCAGGCATCAAGTCATGTCCAGCCCGAGGTCGCTGTCTCCCTTGCCTCGGTGAAACCCGTGAAAGATACATCCCTAGTGCTGTCTGCGGCCACGTCGGCTGCTCGGGAGACTCTCGACGAGATTTCGAAACGGTGCGCCGAAGACAGGCTGACAGCCGCGGTCAAGGCTCTGGGCAGGGCTGACGAGGCGCTCTCCAAGGACGAGTTGCGGGATGCAGATTTCTGGCTACTCTCTGCGGGGTACGACTTCGCCTATGCCTGGCTCTATTCGACAGCAGGGACCCCGGCGCCCAGTCACGTTTTGGCGCAGCTGAGGGAGCGGTCTCGCGGGAAATCGCGCATGTACGAGGCGTTCTCCAAGGCAGTGGGCCTGGAGGGAGCCTCCCGCGCCAGTTGCACGGCGCGGCTGGAGGCCCTGTCTGTTATCTTCGACCTCAGGGAAGGGCCTCCTCCCGAGGCTGACGCGAGCGGTCCACCTCGTCTCAGACTGAACTACGAAATACTCCGCCGCAAGTCGACTTTCTTGGTTGGGGAGATGCAGCCTGTTGACTGCTATTCTTTCCTCGGCTTCGAAGTGGCGCGAAATCTTCCTGAGATTCTCAAGAGCCGTCCTACATTGGAGCAAGGATTGGAGCTGAACGACACGGTTGTCAGTTCGCTGTCCGGGGGAAAGGACAGGCTGATCGGAGAGGGGGTAATGCGTTCCCTGGGCATCCAGCGAAAAGAAAGAGCCATCAAGGAAGGCCTCGTTGCGGTGAGGGACCAAATCTCGGCGCTGTCGCGCAAGACCTGACCCCGGAGCCGGAGGGGGATCGGCGCTACGGCCATTGGGAAAGAGATTAGAATCCACATGTATCTTGTTGAGTCGTGCGGTTCGACGAGGTCCGGCTGGAAGTCCCTGAGGGCTGCCAAGTTATCATCGGCCAGAGCCACTTCGTGAAGTCGGTCGAAGACCTCTTCGAGACTCTCGCGAGCTCGATGCCCGGCATCAAGTTCGGTGTCGCCTTCTGCGAAGCTTCTGGCAAAGCCCTTGTGCGGTTCGACGGCACAGACGAGGCAGCGGTCGACATCGCGTGCAGTTTCGCCTCGCGGATCGCGGCTGGCCACAGTTTTGTCGTGGTGCTCAGAGAATCCTTCCCAATCAATGTGCTCAACAGGATAAAGGCCGTGGAGGAAGTTGCTGGAGTCTACTGCGCGACCTCGAACAACGTTACTGTGCTGGTCGGCGAGTCTGGGGACGGGAGAGGGGTGCTCGGCGTTGTCGACGGGGTCAAGACCAAGGGCCTGGAGACAGAGGGGGACAAGAGAGAACGTCATGACCTGCTGCGAAAGATAGGCTACAAGAAATGACAGACGAACGCATAAATAATCTCGAACAAGCGAGCCCCGAAGATGAACGCGCCCAAGACCCTAGCAGGCGCCGCTGTACTCGTCTTGGCGGCCTTCTGGGCTTTCCTGCTGTTCGACTTGCTCTCGGTCATCGGCTACATCATTGACCTCGCCGCTCCGTTCGCTGTGCTGCTTGCAATCGGGGCATACATGGTCCTGGACGGGGTCGGGGCTCTTTCCGTGAAGCCCAGGAGTGCTAGGACAGGCGGGCAGAAGCTGGGGGCACTCGACTTGACGGTGCTCCAGATGACTGCGCAACGGAAAAGTCAGCAGGACATTTCATCGGCGACCGGAGTGTCTCCCTCTGTGATCGGAGAAAAACTCGAATCGCTCAAGGAACAGGGGTATCTTGAGGAGAATTCCTTGAGCGAGAAGGGTTTTGATGCGTTAAGGGGCACCGGGGCGGCCTAGCAACCGGGTTCTTCACGAGACCAACGGTGCCAGGCAAAGACCAGACATTAGTTTCATTATTCTCTCAGAAAGTATTGTAAATCTAATATGTAGGCTTAATTATATCCGCGGATATCACACGCTCAAGATGGGTAGCGAAGTCTATCCCAGCTCGCAGGAGAAGCACGAGGACACCTGCGGCTTGTGCGGAAGGCTCCTCAGCAAGGGCTACTTCTTCGTCTGCCATGTCTGCGGGGCCACCTACTGCTACGCGCATATGCCCGAGAAGTGCGACCATAGGCGCGTCAGGCCTTTTGCCCCGTTCGGCGCCCCGTCCTCGAAAACCTAAACCTAGTTCTCTTTCAGACTGGCGCGTTGAAGGTCTACCTATCAGTGCCGATGATCGCAAACCGGCGACTGGAGAGAGCCAGAGTGATCGCGAACGCAATCAGGGACTCGGGCCACGAGGTTACCTCCCCCTGGGTGCTGGGCTCGGTCGAAGGCCACGACCCAAACGTACTGAACATCTTCGAGCGGGACATGCTCGGGGCGGAGCGTTGCGACGCTATCGTCGCCGACGTCTCCCAGCCGAGCATCGGTGTTGGCATGGAGATAATGGCGGCCTACAAGGCAGGAAAGTTCGTAGTGCTTGTTGCGATGAGGGGCAGCACTATCTCGCGAATGCTACTTCACATGAAGAGGAAGGAGCTTGTCGAGTTCGACGACGACAAAGAACTATACTCCAATCTAGTCAAGACGCTGAAGCCAAAGGCGTGATCCGGCAATGAGCATCTGCAAGCCAAAAATAACGCGTCTTCCGGGGACGAGCGATTGAAGCGGGAGGTCAGGTCCGTCGGTGCGCCTGCTCCGATAGGTCCCTACTCGCAGGGAATCGAGGCCTCAGGCAATGTCTACTGTTCAGGGCAGATAGGCGCAGACCCCGCGACAGGAAAACTCGAGGAGGGAATCTCTGCGCAGACAAGAAGGGCTCTGGGGAACCTGGAGCAAGTCCTGAAGGCCTCGGGGTTGGGCCTGGAAGACGTCCTGAAGACATCGGTATTCCTTGCTGACCTCGCGCAGTTTGCCCAGATGAACGAGGAGTATTCCAAACACTTCAAGCCGCCTTTTCCCGCACGGGCAACTCTCCAGGCAGCCGCGCTCCCCAAGGGCGCCCTCGTCGAGATAGACGCGATAGCTCAGAGAAAGTAGCGGTCATTTGGGCGACCACGACTTCCT
>JAJTZC010000036.1:0-11231 GCA_032906705.1 Nitrososphaerales archaeon | reverse complement strand
TCGCCGGCGACTAGGGTGTACGTTCCGTTGTTCCATTCCCACGTCACCCCGCAAACGTCGCAACGGTATCTCGGGCAGTCTTTCCCGTTCGGTCGAGCCTTGAGCTCGCGCATTACATTGCCTGATTCGGGACAATAAGTCATGTTCTTTCACCCTCCTGATTCGACTCGTTTCTTCTCGCGCTCGTGAACCAGCTGGTACCTGACGCAGCACCCGCAATATGTCCCGGCCTGAATGCACTGACTTTCATCCGTGTGGCGGCACACAACGCAAGCACATTTCATCGGGAGCGGAGTGGAGACCCCTTCTCTCCCAGCTCAAGCGGCGACCTTTCCATCATTCCAAAACCAACCTCCATCGCCATAGAACGAACCTGCTAGTTGCGGTCGGCATTCTGGTCAATTTTCCAGCAACGACCAGAGCAACCCGACGGCCCTTCACCGTTGAACACCCTCTTTCGAGGTTAGCTCACCGGTTTCACAGGGAGCCGTTTCGGCCCGTACGTCTGTCCGCGAGAGAAGCGATGGCGGGCCGACCCTTCGAAAACGTTTCGAAGAGCAGTCTCCAGAACAGAGACATCTTCAGGGGTTCCATCACCTCCTTTTCAAAAACAAAAACGGGATGGGAAGGCCCATAGATGGTCTTCCCACATGATTTTCTGCGTCCGAGTTCATTCGTCCTTCGGAGTGGTCTGTGACAAGGAGAGCGGCCGCGCGGCCACTCTCACCGTGTACCCTTTGACGACCACGGCCAGGGACTTCAATCCCCTCTTCCTCTGCTCCGTTACCAGGACACTGCCTCCGAGCTCCCGTGCCAGTTCATGCGCGATCTGCAGCAGCGAGTCGTCGAACTCTCCGACGCCCACGACGCGCTGGGGCATCAAGGGCCGGTTGAAGATCTCGATGCGCCTGGTCCCGAGCTGTGTGAAGATGGTCTTCTGTGCCTTCAGAAAGCCGTCTTCCTGCTCGTAGAGCACGTCCGCCTGCGTGAGGTTGAAGGTCTCGAAGAACTCCTTCTTCGCGTCCTCGTGCAGCTTCGCCTCGTCGGGCTTCTCTTCGGGGCTCTGTGGCTTTGGAGCAGCGGCCGTGCCGGGAACCTCCTCTTCGCCGTGTGCTGGCTGGCAGACGACGTCAGGGAAGTCGTGTCTGATGCTCTCGGACCCCCTTGCATCCTTCCAGGTGAAGGGCTTCTGTGCGTACCTTCTCCTGCGTCTCCAGTGTGTTTTTGTTTGGGTGTTTGCTGGTTGGATCTCCTCTCTCCCCGGCTCTTCCTCGGCCCCAAGCTGTATCGAGTCTTTTACGGCGTCGTCCACTGCTTGGGCGAGTTCTGTCTTCGGCTGGCGCTGTATCCCCCTCGTTGCGTCGAGAGGGATGCCGAACAAGGCGACCTCCGCCTTCCGGTCGAACGGTATCCCGAGCTGCAGGGCAACGGCGAGCTTCTGGTCCGTGTTGAGAACCTTCCCGTCGTACTTCACCTTCCAGTCAAGGAAGCTCTGCTCGCCGTAGATGACGCCCATCGGGGATACGGACTGCTTCCCGGATGCCGTCTTTGCAGTTGGCAGGGTCGGCCTGACCGTCCTCGCCCTCCTCGGAATCCGGATCGCCTCGGCTGCGGCCCGGTCCTCGTAGGCGAATGCGCGCTCGAAGACTACGCTCTCGAAGATTGCTTCGGGGTTGCCGGCGTGATTGAGCAGCTCCTCGACCGTGACGCCTTTGCCTTCCCTGAGCGCGCTGATCCGCAGGTTGACCAGCCTCCACGCGGCCTCCGGACCCGTGTGCTCTGCTAGCTCCGAAAATAGGAGCTGGGGACTCACCCAGCCCTTCCTCCGGTAGAGAGGCTGCCGCTCTGGGATGTACCGGCGGTAGCTGAACTCACCGACGTGTCGAAGAGGGTGCATGCTGTCGCCGTCCTCGTGGGAGTCCCTCTCCTCGGGGAAGGTGTAGAAGGCGAGGCACTGGTCGCAGAAGTGGACCTGTTTCCAAACTCTGATGAGCCTTCCCCTCTTACGCTGGGCGTTGATCAGGGTCGGGATGTCTACCGTCTCAGGACTGAGCATGCTCTTCCCTGGCAGCATCATCCGGTCTGGGGCGACGATGACCGCCGCCATCTGCGGCCGGCCATCGGTGGTCCAGAACGTGTTTCCCGCCCTTCGGACGTCCCCGAATTTCTCGCTCAGGTAGGAGAGCAGGTACGGGTAGTCTTGTTGCGCTATCTGGATGTATCCGGGCCTCACCTGAACTGCCGACCTCTGCATCAGTTCTTCCCTCCTTCAGCAGCACTTGCGACTGCCTGCACGAAGGCGCTCTGTGGTTGAGATGGCTCTTTGCGCGGAGCGATGTGCACGCTCGCGTTCTTCTCGGTCGTCTCTGGTACAGGAGGAACAGGGCTGACCTGGGTGGTTGTGTCTATGTCTGGGGTCGGGGCTGCTTGTGCTGCCGCCGGAGCCAGAGTTGCGGAGGCGTTCTCCATCTTGCCCCCTGACTTCCTCTTGCGCCCAGGCTTGGTGAACGCCTGGACGAGCTTCGGAGCCGCGTACTTGGCTGCCTCCGTGGCCACTCCCGCGGCCGAGACCACGAATGCGATGTGGATGGCGGGGGAGAGGTAGGCGTAGGCCACGCCTACGGAGCTGAGCGAGCTGAGGAAGCCGTCCTGCTGCAGGAAGAACGTCGAGATCGCCGTCGTGACGAGACCCCACTTCATTGGCAGGACACCTCCCTTGGTTTCTCTGGCGTGCGCATCTCCTCTTCATAGCACGCCTCGCTGCAGTAGCCTTCATCAACTGGCTTGATGGGTCGCAGGACACTCCAGCACGTCCAGATGGTTCCATCGACCGGGCACACGTTCCTGTGGAGGTAGAGTTTCCGGCGCTTCTCGGTCACAAGGAGAACCATGCCATACTGGTTCCTGTACATTCCAGGCTTCAATCCAGGATTGTCCACCGATTGCTCGAACCCCATCTACTCCCTCGCCTCCATGACGGAGAGCGCCAGCAGCTCGGCTCCCACAAATCCCCCGTAAGTGCGGTCGCCTGCAGCCCTTCGCATGTGCACTAGGAATCTGGCGCTGTCCTGTGGGTTCGAGCCGAGGGGCTCATTCGGGGGAACTGGGTAGTGGTGTGCCGCTTCAGACACTTCCTCTCCCGCTGCGATCGGCAGAGTGCCCTGAGGGCTGTCCCTGTCGTGTTGCTCGCTCAGCTGCGTGCAGAGCTCCGTTGTCCGTGCCGCCGCAAAACCATGCTCACCAGTGTTCATGGAAACATCACTCCTTTCCGCACCCTTCCCCCGCGATGAGACAGGGGCTCCTCTCTCCACTCTGCAGCAAGAAATGATGAGTCGTCGGAAGCCCGCTATTTCCCCGGCCGCGCCGCCTCTCAAAAAATAATAAATGAGAGTGCGGTCTTCATCTCCACGCCCTAGAGCAAGGCTTGGTTATGCAGGCCCTGTCCGGGGTGGAGAAGGGCGGGGGCGAAAGCTCCCGATTCCTTCGTCTTCTCTCGCCGCATGGCGAAACAAGAGGTTGTTTTACGTCGGGGCGGGTGGATAACGGCAGTGGCCTTTCGGCATACTTGCCCGTCCGACGGAGCTGCCATTCATTTTCTTCGAGTCTTGCCGCTCGAGGGGTCTGCAGCCTGTGACCCAAGGCAGAGCCCTTGCTTCCTTTCGGAAAGAAGGGGTGCCACCGTTTGCATCGCGGAAGTTGCATTGCTAATGCTTTAATAGTTGGACATCATACGTAGACTTGGGTGTCCAAATGAGCAAGACTACGTTGAGGATAAGGAAAGATGTGTTTGGAACGTTCCAGGAGACCGTGGAGGAAGAGTGGGGGAAGCTGAAGGGCGCGCAGAATGAGGCCCTGAACGAGGCTGTGCTTCTCTGGCTCGCGTACAAGAAGGATGTACCGGTCGCTTTGCTGAACCACAACAGAACGGGGAGGAAGGAGGTTCTGCTGCAGGCCGAGCTCAGTGACAGAGTGGCGCAGGTGCTCAGGAACTCTAGGGAGGATATAGGCGTGTGGCCAGTGGGGACGGATCATTTTGGGCGAGGCGTCTATGTCGAGATCTCGGATACGCTTGCTCACCTCTTCGGGAAGCCCGAGACTACCGTCGTAGAGAAACTCGACACGGGCGAAACGCTTGAGGAATTGGCTGCAGGGCGTTCTGAGGAGTGGGTGGGGAAACTCTTCGAGTACGAAGACGGGCTGTTGGATGGGGAGAAGGTATCGCTCGTGCTCTCTTGGAAGGAGAAGAGGGTGAGGGCGTCGCTGAGCCCGACCCACGTCTCTGTCACGAGAGTTCCTCGGCTCATACCTTTTGAGGTAGCCGCTGAAAGTCAAGGTCGCTCCAAGGCGCCCTGACCGGGTGGGGCAATCCGCCGACTCGCAGCCCTTTCTCCCCGAGTTTCTTCGCCAGCTTCGCGACTTCCCTCGATAACAGCTGTGGATCGGCGTCGGCTGGGACTCCGTGCGTCGCTTTGATTCCTCCGTAGCTGGGGAGGAGGACGGCGCTCAGCGGTCGCTGGGCCGCGTTCATTACGTAGTTGACTGTGTCCTCTATCGCGGGAATCTCCTCTAGGTCTAGGTCGCCGATGAAGAGTAATCCCGCGTCCCCATCCGTGACATACCACCAGTCTGCGTGAAACCTTCTGAGTTTCGGCTCCGACTGCGCGTTCATTCTCGTCCTGTCAAGGTACCAGAAGTACAGTTTGTCATATTTCTGGTAGTTGTCAGACGCGACAGGGAGGTTGTTCGTGTGGACTCGTCCCAGCTCCACCTGTCTCGTACTCGCTACTATCGGGGTCTGGTAAACAGAGCACTCTTCCGGGTGGTGGTCAGAATGCGAATGACTCATCAGCGAACAGATAGGCGCGGCACCAATTATGACCCAATGGTCGAACTGTATCTTTGCCAGAATCGCGTGCACTCCGTTAGACTGCTCACCGGGCTTTCCATTCATTCTATTGTTGGTCATTTCTGCGACCAAAAAAGGGGGTTTCGCCCTTACCGAAGGGGCTCTTCAGGCAGTTTTGTGAGCAGCTCTCCGCGTTCCGAAGGAGATCGGTTGAGATGATACGACTCAGAAGGTGTCATTTGGTGCGATGAGACGTTCTTGATAGCATTTGGTAGGAAATGATACCATCTTTCGAGAGTGTTAGAAGCTTCGCTCGGACGGACTTTCGCGCCGTTTCTTCAGGGGAATCCTTCCCCGACGGTCAGGATGCCGAGGCATCACGCACTCGACCCCTGCACGAACCCACCTTTTGTGGCGGGATTGGCGACTTCGCTCAGCCGCTCTGAGATGTGACCAAGTGTTTTGGTGAATTACTAGCGCCGGACGATATTTAAGGCGGGAGAAAGTCTCATCGCAGAGTTCGTATCATCGGGCTGGATGAGACCATCGGGGAAGGCATCATTGAGCGGCATGGTACCATCAGGAGAGGCCGATGCTCTCGACGAGCTTCTTCCCGCCCTCTGTGAGATAGTACTTCTTCTTGGAGACCCCCAGGTAGCCCTTCAGCACGAGCTCCTTGAGGTACCTTGACGTCTGGGCTTTGCTCAGGCCGCACCTCTCCGCTATCTCATTCCTCCCAGTGAGGCCGTGGATGGAAATCCTGCAGAGCACGACGTAGGGCGTCAGGTTTCGGCCGGTGCCCCTGGTTGGCGACGGCTCATCGTAAGCGGGATCTTCTTCTGCGTCAGCCCCTGTCCTCTCTTCGTTGGCTACCGTTCGAGTCTGCGCTGGTTCTGTGGGTGGTTCCTTCTCCTCGACCCTGTCGGTCAGCTCAGGAGGCTTCGCCTCAGCTTTTGTTTCAGGAGTCTGTTCTGCACCGGTAGAGATTGAATCTTGTCCCGCTGCAACGGGTGGTCCCTTCTGCTCAACCGTTGAGGGCTGTTTCTCAACTTCTGAGGGCTGCGGGGGGATTTTGGCGGGGACATTGGTTGCTGGTGTAGCGGGTTCCGCCTCCACCACGCCCTCACTCGGCATCCTCTCCTCCGCTCCGATCGCCTCCTTCAGTGCCGCTGAGGAGAGGCCGAGCTCCTTCGCCACCTCGACGGTGTAGCTCGTAGGGTCCTTGCCCGCGAGTATCCGCTTCACGTCCTCGGCGTGCTCCTCCGTGATGACCGCGAATATTATTCTGGCGAAGTCCCTCTCCATGCACTTCTCGTAGTTCTTCAACACCTGCTTCTGGTGCTTCCTGGGGTTCGTCTCTATCTCGATGGCTGTCGCGCCGGTGTAGTCCCAGTGGTAGGGGTCGAACTTCGTCCTCCCTTCGGCCTCCGGCCTGAGTTCCAGGGGCTTGAAGACCATGAGGTCGGGGAGCTTCGAGTGCCGCTCGCCGTAGTCGGCTGTGACCCAGCAGAACTTCTTGCGGTACTTCTCTATGTAGTGCTCCATGACCCTCAGGTGGATGGGCCCGCCAGCCCTGGGCGAGATTATCCTGGGCCTGGCGAAGAACTTCTCCTTGGCGAGGGGCGTGAGCTCGTACTTCAGCGTCTTCGCCCTGTCCACCTCGTCCTGAACGGACATGACAGGCTCTCTCCATTCGGTCAGGCCCGTCGCTGGATTCTTCGCCAGCACCATATCAAGCACCTCCGCGCTCCTCACGTAGCCCATGTCCTCGAGCTTGCGAAGGGAGTTGTGCAGTATCGCGGGGTCCTTCCAGTCGAACCTCTCCTCGAAGAACCACCTCTCGTAGCCGAAGGTCGGCCTGTACGGGCTACCGGGGAGGGCCCAGTAGTGAAGGTAGAAGAGGACAGCAGCGTTCACGAAGTCGACGAGGGGGCGGCCCTTCTCGACGAGCATCTCTTCCAGCAGGGCTTGGTATATCGGCACCCTGTCCTCGACCGCGCCTCCGTACCTCCTCTCCATCTCCGTGCGCATGAAGCTGATGACCTCGCCCTGCGAACGGACACAAGCCGGGATCGCGTCTACGGGCCACGTCTTCGCGCCCGGTGTGTTCAGCGAGTACCTCTTTACGGCCATGTGGTACTTTGGCATCGTGACGAGGTCTCTGGCGTACTTCTCTCCGAGCACCTTGGAGAGGGCGGAGGCGTCGTCCGGTCCGCACTGGAAGGCGCATACCGTCCCGACGTTGCCGAGTATCCCATCAATGAGCTCCTTCCTTGTTATCTGCGAGAGGTACTGGTGAGCGAGGACGAGGCTCAGGCCGAACTTCCTCCCTTCGGAGAGCATCGTCTCAAGCATGCGGAGCTTCTGGATGTTCTGGAACTCGTCTATCACGAGGAGCACGGGGGTCCTCGCCGAGAAGTCCTTGCCCTCCCTCTCCAGCCTCTTCGCCCTGGCCTGAAGGAGGAACCATATCTTCATCACAAGGGCACCAGTTATCATCTCCCTGAAGTCCGAGGGAAGAGACTTGTCGAGCCTGAGGATGGTTACGTGGCCGGGCTCGAACGGTTCGTCGAAGTTGATGGTCGTGTTCCTCGCGCAGAAGGTCCTCGCGGTCGGGGAGGCGGGGGGCATCACGAAGTTCGATATCCTGTTGAGCACAGGGGTGTACGCGTTCCTTTCGAGCCCGGCGATGGCCTCCATCGTCCTGACGAATATCTCCTCGGCCACGTCGGCCCTCCTGAACATCGACGTCACCTCTTCCTTGTCCCTCCGCATCAGGTCCATCATGAAGTTGTAAAGGTCCAGGAAGGTCGCGTTGTCGCCGAAGCTGTAGAGGAAGTAGAGTGAGCCTCTGTATATCCAGTGGAGCCTGTGGGTCAACGCGGGGTCCGTACTCAGCACGTCCTGGAGGAGGGAGACGAGCTCCCCGACCTGGTTCTGCATCTGGAGGGCCTTCTCGGTCTTCTCCTCTACGTGGGGGTAGAGCATTACGGGGTTGAATGCGAACGAGACGTTGCTAGGGTCAAGGATGGTCAGCCTGCTCATGTCCTTCATTATCCTCGGCAGCATCAGGGCCGCGTCTCCTGCCGGGTCGATGAAGATGACGGAGCAGGGGAGAGCCTTCTGGCCTCCCTCGCCCGCGAGAAGACTCATCATCAGCAGCAACAGGTTTGTCTTTCCAGTACCCGTCCCTCCCACTACGTAGATGTGCTTGCGGAAGTCCTCCGGCGAGAAGTAGTAGCCGTCATTATTCATTCCGTTCTGCTCCACCGAGCCAGAAGAGCTACACGACTTTTAACGAGCAAACAGGAAAACCTGCATCCTCGTGTATGTGTCTGAAACCCCATACCGTCCACTGCTTACTATTCGTGAACGCGAGGGGTTTCGTCATTGCGATTCACATGTTCCCAAGTTGAGCGAGCCAGCTCATTGCACGAATTGCATAATACAGACTCTTTCGAACCACAGCCAGTGATCCACTGATGTTAATTGAGGCCTACAATCATGCGATGTCCCAGCGGGAAGAGATTCTTCAGCACGTTGATGCCAGCAAACTTGCCGAGTCACTGCACAAAGCAAAGGGCCTCTGGGTAGATTACCTCCCACAATCCACGGAGTCAAACATCTCGGGAATTGATAGCAGCTGGAATCTGATCCCGTACCAAGGCTTCTTTCTATATGCGGTCGATGCCGTATCGATCTCAGAAGATGAATCATTCCCCGTCTCGCCTCGCTTCGACGTGAATATTGGCACCTTAGAGGTTGAGGAAGGAGATGAGATTGTGTACAACCCGAGGTTACGGCTGCAAAGTATGGGCATGGAGTATGAGTATGACTTGGCGACCCAAAGCCTAGGCGAGAGAGATCTTGTTCTGATCGATGGCTCCGTCCTCGCACGGTTCTACGACAGACGATTGAAAAAACCGATGAAATTCTTCGAATATGCCTCAATGCTCATGAACCAACAGAATGTGATCTTCGTAGCAAAAACATCGGAGAGCAATATCACGCTGCGCGGTGCCTTAGGCGACATGTTCTACTTCAGCAGGGCTACCTCAACTCCAGGCTTCTCCAAGCCTCAATACGAACCTATTGGGGTGAGTGTGTTCTATGCGAGGCTAGCTGAGTTCACTCCTTGCCTCAAGGTCGAGGTACCGGGCAAGATTGGTGAAACAGAAACCAAGCGAGTATTGGATATTCTCAACAGCAAGAGCTTCAATGGCTATCCTTATGTCCTGAGACTCGCGCATGAGAGGTGTCGGATAACTAATGAAGACATGATTCGCCTAGCAGAGGTGTTGGGGTTGAATATCGAAGTCGGAGGTAGGGAGGTCCTGGGAGAGACTCCTTGACAACCGAACCTTTAGGGGTGGTGGCTGCAGAAGCAACCCCTTACAGCTTTCCGTTCCTCGCAAATCGTCCGGTAAAGGTTGGAGAATACGTGGTAGTTCGCGCACCAGAAGGGGACGTTCTTGGGTTTGTCGAAGGAAGCCTCATCAGGAGCAGCTTGATGCAGGCAGCGAGGAACTATCAGGCAGCGGTGGAAGCAAAGGAAGCGGCAGCGAGGAATCCCCGCGACAAAAGCAATGTGGCCTCTGTCAAGGTGCTCGGTCTTATGGAACAACTCAGTGCAGGCGTTCGGTTCATGCCTTCTTTGCCTCCTGAACCTGGGGCTGATGTGAATGAGGCCTCCGAAAGAGTGCTCACCGCGATCTTCAGCCGCGATGGACAGGATTGGATACGGATTGGGAGATTACTGAGGAATCCGGATGTTCCTGTCTCCGTGAACCTCAACAGGATTGCGGCAAGACACGCTGCGGTGCTCGCGGCGACAGGGAGTGGCAAATCGAATTTGCTCGCCCTCCTGGCGAAGAAAGTGGGAGAGTCCAACGGTACGATGGTCATCTTTGACTACCAGGGAGAATACTCAGACCTCAAAATGAGGAACATTGTGCACATTCAAGCCAAAGTGAATCCAAAGCTTCTTGACGTGGAGAAGCTTGCAGACATGCTCGACATTGGCGAGGCCGCCTCGAAGCAACGAGCGATGTTGAGTTCAGTTTTCACGAAGGAGGTGAAGGAGTCGTCGGATTTCTGGAGCTCCTTGCTTGCGCAGCTTCGGTCCGTCTCCAAAGACGAAGATGCCTCTGCCGAAGATAGACGGGTCGCAGAGAGAATAGCCGAAATTATAGAGAGGGCTAGGCGGAGGAAGGGACGAGTCTTGGACCCTGACATAGGGGACCCAATCGACCAGATCAAGCCTAACTACGTCAACGTCCTCAACATGATTGAACTCACGGAGATGCAGGCGGCGACAGTCATATCGTACTACCTCTCGGAGATCTTGGAGGACAGGAAGACCGCACGCAGGTCACGCTTGGCGCGGGAGAAGAAAGTCGATACCAGAGTAAGGTTCAACGCACCCGTAATCGTCGCTATAGAAGAAGCGCATTCGTTCCTACCCGTGGACCGAACCACGGACGCGAAGTACATGGCTTCGAAGATAGCGCGGGAAGGGAGGAAATTTGGAGTTTCACTGATCATCGTATCACAAAGGCCTAGCCGGGTTGACCAGGACGTGCTCAGCCAGATGGGCTCTCTCGCGGTCTCACGGATTACCCAGCCAAAAGACCAGAGCTACATCGTGGAATCTTCTGAGCTCGTTACAGAAGAGCTGGCCGGCTATCTTCCATCGCTAAACGTGGGCGAGGTCCTCTTGCTGGGCCAGTGGGTGACGCTTCCTTCAATGGCCAAGGTGGACAAAGTGGAGGAGAAGCTGCTCGGCGCAGACATTGATGCGGTCTCCGAATGGCGGGAAGACGCAAAATTAGCAACGGTTGCTACAGAGAGGACGTCGGAGTTGATCAAGAGAAAGTAGTGAGATTCGCTTGTTGATCGGCCACCTTTCCGACACCCACCTTGGGGCGATGCCGTATAACCTGAAGGAGCGGGAAGAGGACTTCTACCAGGCTTTCGATGAAGTGATTCAGACGATGGTCAAGGACCACGTTGAGGCTGTGATTCACGCCGGTGACATTTTCGATATTCCGAAGCCAGGGGGAACAGCCTTGGTTAAGTTCCTGAATGGCCTGAAGGTCCTGAAAGAGAACGGCATAAAGTTCTTCTTCACGATGGGAGAGCACGATATCAGCAGGCTTCCAGGGATACCTTCGCCCTTCCTCTTCGAAGAGATCGACCTCGCGACATACGTAGGGGAAGGTAAACCACTTACCTACCGAGACATCACGATTGCAGGATTCCACAAGCACAGGAAGACTGAGATTGAAGACCTCCGACAGAGGTTGACTGCTCTAGACTCGGAGACAGCTGGCGTCGGTGGAAAGAAGCTACTCGTTCTGCACCAGGGTTTGCTCGAATTCCACAA
>JAJTZC010000035.1:0-11364 GCA_032906705.1 Nitrososphaerales archaeon | reverse complement strand
TGTCTTTACCTCTGGAAGCACAAAGACGGCCTCTAGACGTGCCGGGATGCCGGGCCTCGCTCTGGAGCCATAGCCGCCTTGGCCCGCAACAGGTCCCCTGACCGGGGTGAAAGGATTAGGTCGGAGACCAGATACCCCAGGGCAAAGAGCCAGGTCAACAACGAAGCGAGGAAGCTTCCGGTCAGGCTGACCAAGAGCGCGAACATGATTCCGGCGCCGACTGATCCCACGATTCCTGCCATGTACATCGCGCGAAGCCTGTCCGGCGCTGCCGTCCTCTTCGACCGGGCGTCGACATACAGGCTCGGGACAACTAGGATGTGTCCGACGCGCCTCATTGAGGGAGGCAGTACTCTGCTCAGAGTTGACGGGCCGAGCTTGATTGTCCTGAAACTTATCCCGAGGAAACGGCCCACGAGATAGTGGGCCGGGCAGTGAATCAGGACGGTCGCCAAGGCCTGTGCGACCAGGATAAACACTATGGTGAACGGGAGTGGGATGACAACACGGAGGACTACGGCAAATAGAATCATCAGTGCAGTCAGCTCAAGGAACACGCCGAAGACGGGCTTCAACCATGTTCCACCTTCAGCGACACCTGCGATCGTGATGAGCGAGAACGTCCGATTGCGTCTGATGGATTACCGATGTGCTGTCACCAGCCCGTTATTCATGTCTTCCTCAATCGCGGAACGCTTTCGCCTGCTCTTTGGCCCGTAACCTCCGCCGCCTGCCGTCCGCAGCTCGAGCTCGTCTCCGATTCCGAGGATGAAGGTAGCCTTGCTCGACACTGCGGTGCTCTTCGCCCCTTTGGTCAAGACGACCTCCGTGCGCGCGCCCGGCTCCCCTCCGTTCAGCCCCCATGGGCTGTGGTTCTCCCTGTCTGCCAGGACGGTGAAGGTGGTCCTTGAAGCAAGGTTCCTGTAGCGCCTCACGACGCCGCACCCCCCTCTGAATTCCCCTGAACCCGAACTGCCTGCCCTGAACTCGTATTTGGTGATCAGCATGGGAAGCGACTTCTCGATCTCCTCGATTGGAGTGTTCATCGTGTTCGTCATGTTGCATTGAATACCGTCGATACCGTCCAGACCTTTCCGACCGCCCAGACCGACCCCGATGGTCTCGTAGAACGCCCAGGACCTTCCCTCGTGGGTCCCGCCCATCATCACGTTGTTCATCGAGCCGCCGGACGCGGCTGGCACCTTTCCACGCTCGGCCTTCGCGAGCGCCCTGTAAACCAGGTCCGCGTTCCGCTGGCTGGTCTCCACATTGCCGCCACCCACCGGATGGGGATATGTGGGGTTGAGCACACTGCCACTCGGAGCGCGCACGATGATCGGCCTGAAAGCACCGTCATTGGCCGGTATGTCCGAACCGGTAAGCGTTCGCATGACATAGTAAACTCCGGATATGGTGACGCCCAACACTGCGTTCAGCGGATAGTCTACTTGGATGTCGGTCCCTTCGTAGTCAACGACCACGCCGGACTTCGAGACCTCGACGGACGCCTGCAGTTTGAGTTCGGTATCTCCAGGACCCTCGAGAACCTCAGTCGCGTGATACGTCCCACGCCTAATCGAGGCAAGTCTCTTGGTCATCATTGATTGAGAATGCTTGAACGAGTATTCGCCGGCTCGGGCGAAAGTTTCGACGCCGTACTTTGTGACAAGCTCAGCGACTCGCCTCTTCCCCGTGTTGTTTGCGCCCACCTGAGCTCTGAGGTCGCCCCGCCTCTCCTCGGGAGTCCTAGAACCCGAGGCGAACGAGTCGAGAGCGCTCTTCACGAACTCCCCGCGCCTCATGAGGTAGGTAGGTTCGACCACAGTGCCCTCCTCGAAGAGCGTAGTCGCATCCATGGAGATGCTGCCCGGAACTGCGCCCCCGACATCCGAGTGGTGCGCCTTGTTGACCGCGAAAGCGACAAGCCTGCCAGAATGATGAATGGGCGCGACAACGGTGACGTCGTTGAGGTGGGTGCCCGTGACATACGGGTCGTTGGCGAAGACCATCGAACCCTCTTCGAGGGCCAGTCCATCGCGTCGGCACAGTTCAATCATGTTCCGAAGGCCCCAGGGGAGAGAGCCGAGGTGGACCGGGATGTGCTCGGCCTGCGCGAGTAGCCTCCCCTCAGCGTCGAATATCGCCGCGGAATGGTCCATCCTCTCCTTGATGTTCGGGGAGTAGGCGGCATTTCTCACCGCGAGGCCCATCTCTTCGCTCGCATACACTAGAGAATGCTCGATCAGCTGCAGGGTGACCAAGTCCGGGCTCATCGGCTCAACCTCGTTCCGTACTCCTGGGTTGACCACTTCCACCCCGGGTTCACGACCAATGTGGAGTCATATTCCTCGATTATGCAAGGACCGACCCCCCGGTCGCCGGGGCGCATGCGCTCCCTCGTGAAGACAGGCGCGGAATGGCGTCTGCCTGCGAACCAAGCTCGGCGAGTGCGCCTGGCTTCGGCTCCCTGCTCCCAAGTCGACCTCGCAACTCCGGGCTTCGTTCTGTGTACAACGACCCTGAGCCTGACGGAGACGACCTCGAGGGGGTCCGGGGAGGAGTATCCGTAGAGTTCCCTGTGACGAACGTCGAACAACCTTCTGAGCTTCGCCCCTCTGGCGAATGGCAGAGTGAGTTCATGCGACTGTCCCGCGTATCTGGCTTCGACGTACCCCTCCGTGGAGAACTTCCTGAACCTGTCGAGCTTCATCTCTTTGGATGCAATCTTCTTGAGTTCACTGAGGTAGGTTGAGAGTTGAGAACGGTCAGACAGGACGGGCAGCGTGAACGTCCTCGACAGGTCCCCTGCCAGAAGCCCGTACGCTGAGAAGAGACCGGCGTGCGCTGGCGCGATGATGGCGCGGATGCCTAGCTCTTCGGCGAGGTCGCAGGCGTGGACTGGGCCAGCTCCGCCGAAAGAGATCATTGCGAAATCCCTAGGATCTCTTCCGCGCTCCGAGCTGACGATGGAAATTGCTCTGGCCATGTTGTTGTTCACGAGGCGAATGACTCCGGCCGCCGCGCCCTCCACCGTCTCGCCCATTCCGTCTGCGAGCCCCCGGAACGAACTCGCGGCGAGTTCTGAGTGGACCTTCATCTTCCCTCCCAGCAGGTACTCTGGGTTAATCCTGCCCAGGACGACGTTCGCGTCTGTGACGGTGGGCTCCTTCCCCCCTTGACCGTAGCAAGCTGGGCCTGGCTCCGAGCCGACGCTTCTGGGCCCGACCGCTAGGGCCCCACCCTCGTCCTGCCAGGCAACGGTTCCACCACCCGAGCTAACTTCGGCCAAGTCGATGAAGGAGCCCCTGACTGCGTAGCCGCTGCCCCGAATCGACCGACCACTGTGGGTCCTGCCCGCGGCCTCGAACTCCGGGGTGATGTCGTAGTCGTAATTGATCACAGCGCCGGCCTTCGCGGTGGTCCCGCCCATGTCGAAGGTGAGCACTCGGGCCAACCCGAGCCGCATCGCGAGTTGCCGAGAAGCGAGCACACCAGCCGCAGGGCCCGATTCTATCGCGGAAACGGGACGGGCGGAAGCCGACCTCAGCGTTGTCATCCCGCCGTCAGAGTTCATCACGTAGACCGGGGCTCCGATTCCTTTGCTGTGTAGAGAAGCTGAAAGTTGGGAGAGGTAATGCGACATCGGCGGGGCGAGTGCGGCGTTGACCACCGTGGTGCTGGTGCGCTCGTACTCTCTGTACTCCCTGTCCACCTCGCTCGAAGAGCTGATGTGTCCCCTGAAACCGGCATCGAGAAGGATTCGGGCCACCTCGCGCTCGTGAATCGGGTTGGCGTAGGAATTCAAAAAACAGACCGCGACCGATTCGTAACGACGTCGGATGATTGTCTTTGCCACGGCACTGGCGCCCGCCCTGTCCAGCGGCTCCAGCTCGGAACCATCGGACATCAGCCTGCAGCGTACGGTGAACCGGTCCCTTCGCCTGACGAGCGGGACGGGGCGTCTGGTATAGATGTCATACAGTTCCGGGCGGCGTTGCCTTGCAATCTCGAGAACGTCCCTGAAACCCTCATTGGTGATGAGGGCAGTCCGGGCCAACCCCGAATGCGTGAGCAGGGCGTTGGTCGCCATGGTCGTCGCGTGCGAAACCAGCGCGACCTCGTATCCATCTCTCGCGAGGCGGGTCAATCCAAGCACGACGGCTGTAGAAGGATTCCTGGAGGTGGGCACCTTGAGCACAGAGAGTGAGCCGGTGCTCGGTTCGAACATGACCACGTCGGTGAAGGTGCCGCCCACGTCGACCCCGATGGAGACGGTCCCGTTCCGCATGGAAGGTAACGCTTGAAGAACTCCTCGTTGGTTTATACGGCCCATCTCTGGCGGGCTCCATGTCGAGTATGCTGGGCGAATACAAAGGCTTGCCGCATGAAGCGCGGCTGCTAATCTACCTCGGCTTCGTCCCCAGCCTAGCCATCGGGTTCATCTACACGGACCTATCCTACTTCCTGACCAAGGTCCAGGGGCTCACAGACTTCTGGATGGGGACGACGATCATGGTGATGGGTATCACCCTCGTCGCGGCGAGCATTCCCCTCGGGATACTCGCAGACAGGTACGGAAGGCGCAAGATGCTGATCCTCGGGAACCTTTGCGCTAGCTTGAGTCTGATCGGGTTCGCGCTCACTACGAACCTGGCCCTCGTCATGGTCGTCGCGGTCCTCGAGGGGATCGGGGAGGCAGCCTTCGCGGTTTCGGGGAGCGCTCTGCTGGCGGACAAAGCCGGTGACGAGAAACGGACAGCGGCATATTCGCTCTCGGGGTTCCTAAGCTGGATAGCTGGAGCCCTAGGCGCCTTCGCAATATCTTCGGTGCTCCTGCTCCAGACTTTCGGATTGAGCAACGAACTGGCACATGTCGCCCTGTACGTGGCCATAGGTCTGCTGAACCTTTCCGTGACGCCGGCGGTGTTCCTAATCCACGAGACGCCACCGAAAGCTAGAGGAGAGAAGGGCAAGGGGCTGCTTCCCAGAAGGTCGGGCAGGGTGCTTGTCAAGTTCGGCGTATACAGCGTGATGATTGCAGTCGGCGCAGGGCTCTTCGTTCCCCTGATGGCGAAGTGGTTCTACTATGCATATGGTGCGACGGACGCCATCAGCGGGCCGGTGCTTGGAGCATCAAGCCTGTTGACTTCGGTTGCTGTATTGATGGCACCAAGGCTGGCGGCCAAGTTCGGCCTAGTGAGGGCCATAGTGCTTTCGCAGGGCCTGTCGACGTTCTTCATGGTCTTAGTTCCTTCCTCGCCAGGCTTCGGAGTCGCGAGCCTGGTCTACACGGTCAGGGTCTTCCTGATGAACCTCTCAAATCCGCTTGGCCAGTCCATGGTCATGGGGCTTGTGGCTCCTGACGAGAGGGGAGCTGCTTCGGGCATCAACGCCTCCCTCTGGAGGCTGCCCAACTCGTTGAGCACCGCGGTGGGCGCTGGGATGATGGGGGCAGGGATGCTCGCGCTGCCCTTCTACATAGCCACGGTGCTGTACGTCGCGGCGATCTCGGTGTACTGGTTCCTCTTCAGGGGCGCGAAGCTTCCGGAAGAGGTGAGAGCCCCGGGCGGGCAATGACCGCCGGAGCCCAAAGCCCATGCCCTCGCTCACGTAGTGACTTGGAACGACGACCCAAACTGTATGCCCTCGACGGTCACAGAGATGAGGAAGGTGCCTGGGTTTGAATTGCTCCCTATCACCCACGAACTCGAACAAGTCCCGTCGGTCCTTGTGACGCAGTCGAAGTCCTTGGTCGTCGAGCCAGAAGCATAAGTCACATGGACGTGGACCGACTGGCTGACGACAGGCCCGTCGGAATCCGTCACGGCCACAGTGATTGTTTGGGTCGAGCCTCTGGTGATTGGGTTGTGGGCATAGGAGATGGTCACGTTCGGCGGCGAAGCATTGTAGGTTGTGGTCACAGTCACAGTCTGAGAAGACAAATGCCAGGCGGTCACTGGGTGAATCTCCCAGCAGGTGTTCCCATGCCAGGCTTCGGTCTGGTGGACCGTGTCACAGTACGGCGTTCCGGTTTCATCGATGATGGAGCCGATGGCGGGCTTCCCTTCGACAGCCTGATAGGATGGCGTGATCTCGGTAATGAAGACCTGGACTTGGCCGTCGGTGACATAGACGTGCCAGTCGCCGTCGCTCTCAATCCGAATCTCGAGGACTTTGAGGCCTTGGACGGTGACGGTGCTACCCCCGCCCCCCTGCTTGTCGGTGGCGGTGGTGAACGCGTTGGCGATTATCGCCTTGAGCGTCGTGCAGGTCCCGACGCAAGCCTGCTGCGAAGCCGTCGACGTCGACAGCGAGGAGCTGCTGCTCGAGGATGTGCTGGAGGATCCATTGGAGGAGGTGGTTAGGGAGTTCCCGCCAAGGCTCGCTCCGTACAGGCCTGCTGTGCCTAAGATAACCAGGACGACAATGATTGGGATCAGGACCTTCTTGGAGACCATCACTTCTTTGCCATCCGTTTCTCCCCCGGGGGGAACCGCATCCCGCTCTCCAGGGCATTTAACTTCAGAGGGAGGTGCCCCCTAGAGGCTCTCGGCCCATTGGTCGAGGCGGGAGGCGTCTACCCTCCCCCTCTGAATGTCCGCGACGCGGACGCCGATCAGCCTAACCGGTCTTCCTGAAGTCTCGAACTCGCGCAGAAGAGACTCGACTGTGTCCTGCAACGCCTCTTCGCTGTCGGTGCGGCTCGGGAGCGACTTCTCCCTGGTGTGGGTCTCGAACCCTCGGAACCTAATCTTTATTCCGCCCACCTTGTAGTTGAGGCCTGACTGCTTGACCCTTCTTACAAGCTCCGAGGCTGCGTCTGCGGCCTCCCGTCGTACCGAGCTAAACTCAGCCACATCCTGCTTGAATGTCCGTTCCACGCTCAGAGATTTCGGCAGCTCCTGCTGCCTGACCTCCGTGTTCTCTTCTCCGTGAATGACGCCCCAGAGCCAGACGCCGTTCTTGCCGAACCAAGAAAGGAGCTGCTTCCCCTGGACCGCCTGCAGCTGTGCGATGGTCTCGATTCCCTTCTCTTTCAGGAACTCCTGCGTCTTCTTCCCAATGCCGGGCACGGTCGAGACTGGGAGAGGAGCGAGGAAACCTGCGACGTCTTCGAACGGGACCAACGTAAGTCCATTGGGCTTGTTCCTGTCCGAAGCTATCTTCGCCGCGGATTTGTTTGGTGCCACGCCTATCGAACACGTTAGGTGGTGAGCTTCTGCCACGCGCCTCTTGACCTCAAGAGCGAGTTCCCTGGCTTCCTCGCTGGTCCTTGCTTGCTTGGAGACATCCAAGAACGCCTCGTCAATGCTCGACTGCTCGAATGCGTCCGCCAGGCCCCGCATGGTGCCCATCACCTCCTCTGACGCCCTCTCGTAGAGTCCCCAGTTGGGCTGCAAGTACACTGCTTGGGGGCAGAGCCTGTATGCGATCGAGATGGGCATGCCAGAGCGGAGGCCGAACTTCCTTGCTTCGTAGGAGCAGGCGACAACGACGCCCCTCGCCTTGCCTCCCTCGGGGTCGGCGCCCACGACGACGGGCAGGCCCTTCAGCGCCTGGTTCTCCCTCACTTCGACAGAAACGTAGAAGGCGTCGAGGTCGACGTGAAATATCACCTTTCTCTGCTGCGACATGCTCTAGCCGCTACCCCAGGGTCAACTGGCCAGTGCCCTTCGACCCCCAGTCCAGTTCCATCAGGCCCAGGAGGCGGCGGAACTCGTTGGACGACTCGGGGCTGAAGCCGGCGAAGTGGTTGTTGAAGAATATGAAGCCCTGCTCGAACTTGCCCGCCTTCTCCTCGACCACGGACGCCCAGCGCTTCATCTCCTCAGACCTGTCCTTTTGGATGCCTGTGAACTCGGTGATCTCGCGGTCTCCCACCATCCTGAGGTACATGAAATCCGCAGTGGCCTCTGGCGGGGTCTCGAGGTACTGGTTGAAGGACCAGACCATGGCTATGTTGTTCTCACGCAGCAGCTTGTAGACCTCTGGCGTGAACCAGGACTTGTGCCTGAACTCGATTGCGTGTCGGAAGTCGGGGCTGAGCTGCGAGATGAACTTCTTCATGATCTCGAGGTGGGTGCTGAGCTTGATGGAAGGAGGGAGCTGGACGGCGATCGGACCCAGCTTGTCCCCAAGCTTGCTCAGCATGCTGTAGAAGTAGAGCAAGGTGGACTCGGAGTTCTCGAGCTTGTTGTCGTGGGTTATCTTCTTCGGGAGCTTGGGCGAGAAGAGGAAGCCGGGCGGCGTCTTGTTCTTCCATTGGCTTATCATGAACTGGTTTGGGATACGGTAGAAGCTCGAGTCGATCTCGACTGAGTTGAAGACGCCGGAGTAGAACTTCAGGTAGTCCCGGGCCTGGAGGTCCTTCGGATAGAAGTGGCCCGCCCAGTCCTTGTAGGACCAGCCGCTGCAACCTATGCGGAGCTTCTCCAGATCCAACTCGCGGAAAATTATCGTGGGAGTTAGTTAAAGTTGAAGCGGCAGGGAAGGGAGATGAAAGCGACCAATCTTTATATCGCTGGATACGGTCGCGAAATCTGATTACTGTATTGTCTCAAGACAACCCAGATATCAGGCAGCAGGTGGAGGCGAGTCGTGGACCGCTGAAGAAGCTGCAACTCCTAGTTCCAGGATTGAGAGGATACAGAAAGCTCGAGGACCTGAGGGTCTCCGACCAGATGCTGAGGAACCAGGTGGCTGACAGGCTGGACCGTGTAAAGGATAATCTTCAGCAGCTGAGGAAGCAGGTGGCGTCAGCGAACGACTTGACGAACCTGACTGTCGTGGGTTCTCTCATCTCCCAGTTGCAGGCGCTAAGCGGCGAAGTGAGACACGCGCAGCAGGGCTACTCGGGCTGGGTCGCGCCGATAGCGATCAATGATGACAAGCTCAACAGGCTCTATGATTACGACTACACATTCGTAAGTTCGGTCTTTCAGCTGGACGAGGCTACCGCGCCCGGCAAGCTCGTCTATGACAGCGCGGCGCCGAACTCTGTCCAAGTATCAGTGGGACAACTGTCCCGTACGGTCGCCGAGGTCAGGCAGAAGTGGTCGGCCAGGATGGAAGCGATAGAAGGAATCGCGGTTCAGGGAGGGTGAGTCATCTGTACGGGAAGAAGCCGAGCGGCATCCCAAGTACGGGCGGCAGCGTCATGGGCTCGGTCACCATAGCGTGGGAGGACCAGTTCAAGCAGGGGAGCGCCCTATGGAAGGTCCCGAGGAACATCAGACTGAACGACAACATTGTGGTGAGGGAGGACGAGATTGCTGTCTTCTACAGGGATGGGAAGGTCCTCACGTACTTCGACCAGCCGAACAGGTACGCGCTCACCACCTTCAACGCACAGCTGGTCGGCAGATTGCTAAAGTTCCTCACCGGGGTGCAGCAGCAAGCAGAGGTCTACTACATCCCGAAGAGATACCTGGACGGCAAGTTCGGTAGCGCCCAGCCCTACCAGTTCACGGACCCGACCTTCGGCGTCGTCAATCTGAGGGTCTTCGGGGAGTACAGGTGGAAGATCTCGTCGCCCGAGCTGTTCATCAACCAGTTCGTGGGCACGTTCAACGCGGACTCCTCCGACGACGTGGAGTCTAGGATGAAGGAGCAGATGGTGATTCTTGTCTACAACGCCCTCGGCAAGATGAAGCAACAGGGGCTGAAAGTGACGGACCTAGCCGCAAGCCTGACCAACATAGAGCAGGAAGTGCTTGCGTCGGCACCAGACCACCTCGGCCAGTATGGGGTCGAGATTAACAAGATCTCAGGCCTCACGGTCAGCCTCCCAGACGAGGTGCAGAAGGCCGTCGACACCAGGTCCCAGATGTCGGTTCTTGGCGTCAACTACATGCAGTATCAGACCGGACAGGCGATTGAAGACGCGGCGAAGAATCCCTCAGGAGGGGCAGGCGTCTTCGCAGGGCTCGGGGCCGGGTTGGGCGCAGGGGCGGCCATAGGCGGCCAGATGGGCCAGAGCATGGCGCAGGGCCAGATGAAGAGCTGTTCGAGCTGCGGGTCGCTCATCTCCTTGAACACGAAGTTCTGTCCCAACTGCGGCGCGGGTCAGGTGCAAGCCTCGGGAGGTTCGCCCCCCGGAGCCAAGCCGACCTTCTGCCCCAATTGCGGCGCCGCCGTGGGCGCGGACACCAAATTCTGCCCCAGCTGCGGCAACAAACTCTAGGAGGAAGGTTGGTTGTTCTGCCCGAGGTGCGGCGCACAACTTCCTGACGGCGCCGGGTTCTGCCTGAAGTGTGGAGCCAAGATGCCTTCCGCGTCCCAGGGCCAGGGGGTCAGCAACCAGCAAGCCCAGAAGGTGATAGCACCTACCGGCGCGACACAGCTGAAGTGTCCGAGCTGCGGGGCCCCAATCAGCCCGAAGTTCGGCGAGATGATCATCACGTGCGAGTATTGCGGGAGCAGTGTTTCGCTCGGCAACGACGGCTGGAAGGGCATCCAGAAGCACACAATGCTGCCGCTGAAGTTTCTCCAGCAGGCAGACGTCGAGAAGATAATTCACGGAATGATGGACAGGGGCCTCTTGCATCGACACCTTCAGGAGCAATCCGCTCTTGAGGAGATGAACCTGGCGATGGTCCCCTATTGGCTGATGCCCGTCTCTGCAAGGACGTCTCTGGTCGCGGTTGACATGGTCGCGGAGGCTGGTTCGATTGCCACGACCGCGGCGCTCGCTGGGATCATGGGCGCTTCGTTCGGCGGCGGCAGGCGAGGCGGAGGAGGAGGGATGCTGACCGGCGTCATGCTTGGTACCATGATGGGCGGAGGCATGGGGGGAGGGGGACAGGGGAACAGGAGGGCCTACCAGATGGATAATGATTACAACTATCCGGTGGTGGCGCTGAAGGCGCTGACCGAGTACCAGCCCAAGGACTACCAGTTCAACCTCGCCGACAGGACTCTGTTCGACGCGACGAAGGTGAAGGGGGCGAAGGTGCTGAACGGGGACGTGGGCGAGGAGACGGCAACCTACCAGGCAAAGACGATGGTCGACCAGCTGCAGTCAGAGAAGGCGCACGCCGCCCACCACATGATCCAGCAAATCTCGACAGAGTCGGACGTGGGCGAGGGGGAGCTGCTCCACGCGCCGGTCTGGTTCGCCAGATATGACCACAAGGGAAAGAAGATAGTGCTGGTCATCGACGGGAACTCCGGCGGCGTGGTCAACAGCATCGGGCTCTAGGCATCCCTGAACGGCGAAAGAGCCGCTCACCAATCCAGAAATACGAATCCCCGCCAGCTGCTGTCCATGGCAACGACAAGACAGGGAGTGCCCTACAACATCCCGTCGGACGTGTGGCAGCCGCTCATGGAGGTTCGGGCCCAGCTCGATTCGCTCTGCCCGGG
>JAJTZC010000034.1:0-13705 GCA_032906705.1 Nitrososphaerales archaeon | reverse complement strand
CGACTCCCCGAAGGTTATCGTCCCAGTGAAGGTGAAGTTGACGCACTGGCCCGCCTTGAGCTCGAACCCTCTGCCGTGGCTATCGCCCTCAGAGCCGCCATTGACTAGCTTCATCTGGGCCGAAGTGCACGCGGCAGAAGTCGTTGCGCTTGTGGTCGAGGTAGTGGTGGTACTAGTGCTGGAGGTTGCCGTCGACGCGGCTGGCATCACAGGTACGAACACCACCTCGTTCATGTGTTCGGGTAGCTCACATGGATTGTGGCCGTGTTGGGATTCGCTTGTGCGAGTCTCCGAATGGCTAGACGACCCATGTGACGTGGTGGTCGTGCTGGTTGCTGTAGTAATTGTCGTGGTCGTCGTAGTGGTCGTCGAAGTGGAGGTCTTGCTGGAGCATCCAGTGCCTGTCTGAGTGAAGTTCCCGTGCAACCCTATGGCGTTCAGCGTCACCGTCGCGTTGCCGGTGTTCTTGACCTGGACCGTGACGGTTGTGATGCTGCCCGACAGAGAAAGGGCCGCAAGGTTGGCTGTCACGTTTCCTCGGGCGTCCTCCAGGTCGCTGTTGTCCTCATTCGTGAGCTTGTGTTGCGACCCGACCTGCTCCTCACCCTGACCTTCAGAGTGTTTCACTACACCCACGGCCGACGGGATGAGCTGGTACCCCGACGGGGTGCCAACCACCACGGGGTTGAGTTGAAGGAGCGCAACGTTGGTGCCCTGGAGTGCGGATGGCTGAGCCATCACCACAGTGAAGGTGCTGCCTCCCGTTGCCAGGGTCACTTGCGAGAGGGTACCGTTCACTTTGATGGCTATGCTGGAAACAGTGAGGGTCGCGGAGTATATGATTGAGCCGTTGGGAAGGCTGGCAGACGCTATGGTCTGCGAAATGTTCTGAAGCTTCAGCAGGTCCAAGGTGGCTGACCCTCCAGGGGGCGTCACGGTCACCGTTGTTGGGGTCACTTTACCGCCGCTGGGTTCGCCGACCAGCAGACCAATTGAGGTGTACGTCAGGTTCAGCGAGCTTGTCCCGGAGGGCACATGGGGCGGGTCAGTGAGTTGGATCACGAGTAGCGATCGCGGTCCTGCCAGCGAAGTCCGACCCGATGTTGAAAGCGAGCCCGAGTTCTGCTGTGGAATCGCCGGGAAGCCAAGATATAGAGTGGAAGCGATGATGATTAGAGCGGATACTAGTGCTGCAGTTGCAGCGTAGGTTACTGTCTTTTTTCCGACTGACAGTTTGGACATTTTCGTCGGCACCCTATTCGTGACACCGACCATAATGCTACGTCCTTGAAAGCCAAAGATGAGCGTCCAAGGGGGCGTTCAAGCCGTTTGAAGGGTCGTTTCGCATGCGCCCCTCATTTCCACGTGGTCAGCCTCCTCCACACCCTCAGCGTCTCATACCACAGCACGGCTACGGCAGCCAAGGCGCTGGCTACGAGCAGAGGAACGTACGAAGGGTAGCTTAGAGACGCCAGGGCGAAGTACCCCACCACACCTGTGAAGAGCATCGCGAAGAAGGCCAACTGGGGCACGACCGTAGCCCCAAACTTCACGTACCCCTCTAGGATCACATTCGTCGACTCCTTGACGACCAGGTACTGGCCGTACTCGTTCTGCGAGGCGTATCCTGCCTCCAGGAGCTTCCCCAAATGGTAGGAGGCAAGGGAAGGCGTAGAGAAGCCGAGGGAATGCTGCACTTCCCTGAGCTCTGCAGGGCTGTGCTGCAGGAGGTACAGGTAGACCCGGAGCGTGTTGCCTCTGACCTCCGCCCTGCTTCCCGCTTTGGTGGCCTGGTGCAACGCCGACTCTGCCGTGGCGCTAGGTCGGGATATCTGTCTTCCGTAGCCACAATCCATCTTGCCGACATGGAACTCGGAGCTCCGTCCCGGTCAAGAAAAACTGAATTCGCAACACGCATTAATGGCGGCGATGAACCTGCCCCGTGCAGTACACGAAGCTCGGGAAAACGAACGTCAAGGTCTCCCGCATCTGCCTTGGCACCAACAACTTCGGGAGCCAGCTGAGCGAGGATCAGGCCGCGAAGGTCATCAGGAAGGCGGTCGAGGTGGGAATCAATTTCATCGACACCGCCAACGTTTACGTGAACGGCCGCTCGGAGGAGATCATAGGGAGGTCAGCGAAGGGCGACCGCAACAGGCTCGTGGTAGCGACCAAGGTTGGTTACGCCATGAGCGGAGACCCGGAGGGAATCAACCTCTCACATGAGAACGTGCTCGCAAAGGCCTACGACAGCCTACGGCGCCTCCAGACTGACCACATCGACCTATGCTACCTACACGGCTTCGACCCCAAAGTGCCGCTCGAGGAAACCTTGCGGGCGACGGACCAGCTGGTCAGGGACGGCAAGGTCGGGCACGTCGGGATATCGAACTTCAGCGCCGAACAGCTCCGGGATGCCCTGCGCATATGCAAGGAGAACGACCTTGCGATGCCGGCGGCCCTTCAACCTAGGTACAACCTGACGGTCCGAGACCCGGAGAAGGACCTCTTCCCGCTGTGCGCGCAAGAGGGCCTCGGCGTTGTTACCTACAGTCCCCTAGCTGGGGGCTTCCTGACAGGAAAGTACTCGAAAGGAATTCGTCCTCCAACGGGGACGAGGGCAGCCTTCAATGAGAACTACTGGAAGAGGTACAACAACGATGACAGCTTCGCCAAGCTGGATAGGTTATCCGAGGTCGCAGGTGAAGCACGGATTCCCCTCTCCATACTCGCCCTTTCCTGGATTCTCTCTAAGCCTCAGGTGACGGCCCCGATAGTAGGTGCATCGCGCCCCGAGCAGGTGGAAGAGAACTGTCGCGCCTTAGAAACGCGCGTTCCTAGAGCGATTCTGGAGAAACTCGAATCTGTCGCTTGAACGGGCCCTCCCATCAACGCTCTGAACCGCCATGACTTCTCAGGCACCTGTTCGCACTTGCGTCGACTCGGCGACGGAGAACGGCCTAGGCCGCCCTACGGATACTGGAGATCGCGACCGCGGCTTCTGCCTCTCGGTAACGGTGTTCCGCCTTCAGTGTGGAGACCTCGTTTATTGCTGTGGTGAATTTCCTTAATCCCCTGACCTACACTACAGACATTTTCCGCGCGGGCCTGTTCAACGCTACCACTCCTTTCGTGCTGTTGGAGCCTAGGGGTACTCGGCCTGGAAGCCATTGTCATGTTCTCAATCGCCGTTGTCGCGTTCAGGCGCATAAGGGTCTAAATATCATCAGGACGGCCATCCAAGTCATGACCGCGCTTGACAAGACCGAGTTGAAGAAACGGCTCAGCAAGGAGCAATACGACGTCTGCGTGAACAAGGGCACAGAGCGGCCGTTCACTGGCGAATACTGGGACAACCACAACAAGGGTGTCTACAAGTGCGTCGTCTGCGGGGCAGACTTGTTCAGCTCTGACACAAAGTTCGAGTCGGGCACGGGATGGCCAAGCTTCTGGGAGCCTGCAAAGAAGGAGAGCGTCGCGGAGAAGGTCGACAAAAGCCTATTCATGCGGAGGACCGAGGTCGAATGCTCAAACTGCGGCAGTCATCTTGGACATGTGTTCGACGATGGTCCTAAGCCCACCGGTCTGAGATACTGCATCAACTCCGCTTCGCTCAAGTTCGCCGGAGCTGGCTAGCGCGTTCGCGCGGTTGGATTGACTACCCTCAAATCATCGTCATCCTTTCCAGCGGCCTCTCCTGGCCGATGACCCAGATTTCCCAGCTCTTCCTCAGCCTGAGGTCGAGAGAGCCCAACTTTCCCGCGGGTACAGCCAGTATGCGCCGGATCGATCCCACTTTCAGAAGAGTCGGCTGGAACCACAAGCTCGAGTAGTTCTTCGACGCGAACCTCTTCGTGTTTGGGTGCGTTTCGCATTCGACGATGGCGACCTGCTCGCTTTCTCTCTTCTCACGGTATCCCAAGAGGTCAGGGCGATACGTCGACCACGATATCCAGTTGGCTGGGGGGAACAGGGGCTCTTCGACCACCCGGAACTCCTCCCCTTCGAGCTGCACTCTTACGATCTGTTTCATGCGGCGGTGGGTTGCCGATTCCACGACCCGACACCAGTGAGGCTGCTATATCTCGTAAAGGCTCAAGAAAGGTAAAGCGGACCTGAGCAACTTGCTACGCGCTCTAGGGGTTCTGGAGTCTTACTGTTGCATCGTCTGCTGATCGCCCTGCGTTTGCGCGTGCTGGTTCTGAGAGAACATGGCCATCGCTTGTTTCTCCTTGACATCCATCTCCTCCTTGCTCATCTTGACGCGCATGGAGAGTGACCAATGGTGCCCGAACGGGTCCACCAGCTGGCCATACCGTTCGCCCCAGTATTTGTTGTCGAGCGGCATCACGACCCTTGCCCCGGCAGAGACCGCCCTGTTCCACATCCCATCAACGTCGTTCGTGTACACGTGCAGCGTGACCGGGCTCGTCCCGAGCTCGAGCGGGGACTTCGTCATCGCGCCTGGAAAGATATCTGACATCATCACCAAGCAGTCGCCTATCCTAATCCTCGCATGGACGATCCTTCCGTCGGGCGTCGCTTGTCTGGCGAGTTCCTTGGCCCCGAACGCGTTCTTGTAGAACTCGAGAGCCCTGGCAGCGCCGTCTATCGCGAGATACGGGGTGACAGTACGGAAGCCTGCAGGAATCGGAGAGAATCCAGCGCGTGCCTTGCGTTTCGTCCTCGCCTTCGGCCTGGCTCTAGATTTCGCCCGCGCCTTCACCTTGGACCTGCGCTTGGATTTCGGCAAGATACTGAAGGGGACGGCTCGAGAGCTATTTATGGGCTCGGCTTCACATGCGATGTCCGGCCATCCACTTCTTCTCCTCGGCGTTGGGAGTCAGCGGATAGGCTACTGACCATAGGAACATCCTAGTCGTAGACGCCCCGAGGTGCTGGAACCTCTCCTGCAAGTCTGACTGCAGCCCTTCTCGTCCTTTCCGAAGGAGGCGAGGTATCTATTGAACGACCCGAACTCGTTTCCGAGCGCCAAAAACTGGCCGGCGTTGCTTATCGTCGCGCGTATCTTCCTCTCGTTCCTCACTATGCTTGCGTCTTTCATCAACCTCTTGACGTCCCTCTCCTTCAACTTCGACACCTTCGCCAGCGCGAAGTCGCGGAACACCTTTCGGAACGACGGCCATTTCTTCTCCACCATGCCCCAGTTCAACCCGGCCGTGAAGACAGACTTGCTCATCAGCTCGAAGTACCCAGAATCATCCTTGGGAGGCTTAGCCTTCTACCTAGGTGGCATGCTTCACGCTGAACGGCGGCGTGCTATTTATCGGCTTGCCACAGGGACAGGCCACAGCACGGGCGCGTTGGACTGCCCCAAATGTTTCGCTTCCCCATGCCCAGTCATCCCAGCGAGTCGTTAGCGAGAAATCCGACCCGCGCCTCGGACAAATGTTAAACCAGCCCCGTTTTCCCCCGCCTCTCAGAAAGTGAGTCCTGAACCATGATCGTAGGGGTGCCGAGGGAGACAGCGCAAGGAGAGAGGCGCGTGGCTTTGGTTCCAGAATCGATACCAAAGCTCCAAGGGCTCCGCATCGCCATTGAACGCGGGGCAGGCGAAGGTGCCGGGTTTCCAGACTCGGTTTACACCAGATCAGGTGCGTCAATCGTGCCGCAGGCGAACGCCCTATACGAAGAGTCTGACCTCGTCCTCAAGGTGCAGCCCCCGACAGTCGGGGAGGCCTCGCAGCTCAAGGAAGGCTCGACCATCATTTCCTTCCTCTACCCGCTCTCAAACATCGCCGCCGTGAAAACCCTGGTTTCTCGCCGAGTCACCGCGTTTGCGATGGACCTCATGCCCAGAATCAGCCGCGCGCAGTCAATGGACGCGCTCTCGTCTCAAGCAACGGTAGCAGGCTACAAGGCGGTGATCCTCGCCGCCGACGCTCTGCCAAAGCTCTTCCCGCTTCTAATGACCGCAGCCGGAACCATAGCTCCTGCGAGGGTTTTCATCTTGGGGGCCGGGGTCGCGGGTCTCCAGGCAATAGCTACCGCCCGCAGGCTCGGCGCGTTAGTTGAGGCGTATGACGTGAGGCCTGCGGTGAAGGAGCAGGTTGAGAGCATAGGTGCCAGGTTCGTCGAGCTCCCCTTGGAGGCTGGGGACACGCAGACGGCGGGAGGTTACGCGAAAGCTCAATCAGACGAGTTCTATCGGAGGCAACAGGAGCTGCTGGCCGAGCATGCATCTATCTCCGACGTCATAATCACCACGGCGCTTGTGCCCGGCAAACGGGCGCCGCTCCTCATCTCGGAGGCGGCCGTGAAGAGCATGCGGGCCGGGTCCGTCATAGTAGACCTCGCAGCAGAGCAGGGAGGCAACTGCGCACTGACAGAGCCGGGGAGGACAGTCGTGAAGTACGGGGTGACCATCCAGGGCCCGCTGAACCTTCCCTCCAGCATGGCGCCCCAGGCGAGCCAGCTCTACTCGAGGAACATTGTCACATTCCTCGTTAACATGCTGAAGGAAGGCAAGCTGAACCTGGACATGAGCGACGAGCTGGTCCGTGGCCCGATGGTTGTGCACGAGGGGAAGATTGTCAACGAGCAGACTAGGGCTGCGCTAGAGGCGGGACCATCGAAATGACGGCCCTTGTAACCAGCGACCTGGTCACCAACCTGCTCATCTTCCTGATGGCGACTCTGCTCGGTCAGGAGCTCATCAGGCACGTCTCCAGGCTGCTCCACACACCGCTGATGTCCCTCACCAACGCGATCTCTTCGGTCTCATTCATCGCAGCTTTGATAGTGCTCTCCAACCCCGGAACAGAGCTCATCTCCTTCCTAGCAACATTGGCGGTCGCGCTCGCTGCAACGAACATCATCAGCGGATTCCTCATCACAGACCGCATCCTGAAGATGTTTGAGAGGAGGAAGCCGAAGAAATGAGCGACCTCCTCACCGAGTCTCTCTACGTTGTCTCGGTTGTCCTCTTCGTGCTCTCGCTGAAATTCATGAGCGGTCCGAGGACGTCTCGGCTTGGGAACTTCTGCGGCGTCGCGGGGATGGCCTTCGCCATCGTCGCCACCCTGATCGCCTTCCAAGTCCACCAAATCACTCTGCTGATTGGTGCTGTTGTCGTAGGTGCGGTGGTCGGTGCACCGATAGGCCTGAGGGTCGCCATGACGGCGGTCCCTCAACGAACCGCCATGTCCCACGCATTCGGCTCCCTTGCCGTCGCGCTCGTTGGGGCGGCGGAGTACTACCAGGACGTCCCAAACATCGACTCAATCAGCCTCTCCGTCCTCTCCGGTGAGATGATACTCGGGTTCCTCACGTTCACCGGCAGTTGCATCGCGTTCGCGAAGCTGCAGGGCCTGATCACCGGGCGGCCGATTCTCTACCGCGGGCGGAGCGTGGTGAGCATGTCAGTGTTGGCTGGGGCCGTTGCTTCCGCTGTCTACTTGGTCGCCAACCAGTCGCAGGCGTTCGTGCTTCCAGTGATGGCGGCGTTCGCGCTCCTCTTCGGCTTTCTCCTCGTTGTGGCGATTGGCGGAGCCGACATGCCGACGGTAATCGCCATCCTGAACTCGTTCGCAGGTCTTTCTGCCGCCGCGCTGGGGTTCGTCTTAGACAACAAACTTCTGATAGTGGCAGGTTCGCTCGACGGGTCGTCCGGCCTGATTCTTGCCATCATCATGAGCCAGGCGATGAACCGCTCGTTTGCGAACATCCTCTTCGGGGGCGTCGGCGCGAAAGTTGCTTCTTCTCAGATGACTGCTGCGGGGGCAGCAAAGACGGCGCAGGCCTACACCGCTGAAGACGTCGCGACCGTCCTAGAGAACGCAAGGTCTGTAATCTTTGTCCCCGGGTATGGCATGGCCGTGGCGCAGGCACAGCACGTTGTGAAGGAGCTGGCCGACATGCTCGAGCGGCGCGGAAGCGACGTGAAGTACGCCATCCACCCAGTCGCGGGCCGCATGCCTGGCCACATGAACGTCCTTCTTGCCGAGGCTCAGGTGCCCTACGACCAGCTCTGGGAGATGGACAGGGTCAACCCCCTCTTCCCCGAGGCTGACGTGGCGGTGGTCGTGGGGGCCAACGACGTGACCAACCCCGCAGCCAGAACAAAGACCGACTCGCCACTCTTCGGCATGCCGATCCTGGACGTAGACAAGGCAAAGACGGTGGTCTTCGTCAAGCGCTCGATGAACCCGGGATTCTCGGGCGTTGAGAACGAGCTCTTCTACCTGCCAAACACCATGATGGTCTTCGGGGACGCAAAGAAGGTCCTCACCGATTTGGTGGCCGCGGTGAGGAGACTCGGAAACTGACGCGGGGTAGACGCTTGCCCACAATCACCCTCAGAAACAGGAAAATCGAATACTCTGTCGTGAGAGGCCGCGGGAGACGATACACATACCTCAGATTCAGGGACGACTCAGTCCTCGAGGTCATGGCCCCGTCTTCGAAGGGCTTCGACGCGGAGGCGGTCATAAGAGAGCGGCAGGTCTGGGTCCTGAAGCATTTCGAGGAGCTATCGCGGAGCGCCCGCGTGATCGCTGACGAATCTGTGATGTTCGACGGCAGGCCACTGAGAATCGTCTTCGAACAGACGGGCGGGAGGGAGGAACTGACGCCCCGGCCGGACACAGGTGAAGTCATGGTGGCGGCCTCGGACAGGAGCAGGGTCAGGGAACTGGTCAGGAGGTGGTTCCTGAAGGAGTCGTCAGGCTACGTCACGAGGACGCTGCCAGCCATTGCGAGGAAACTGGGTGTCGCGTACCGCCGAGCCGACGTTCGTGAGATCAAGAATTGGGGGTACTGCACGCGGGACGGTAGGCTATCATTCAGCTGGCAACTCATCGCGCTGCCCGAACGCGTAAGGGAGTACGTGCTCTACCACGAGCTCGTACACCTCTCCGAGCACGACCATTCTCCGGCCTTCAGGGACAGGCTGGCCTCAGCCCTTCCTGATTACCGTCGGAGGGAGAAGGAACTCAACCTCGTAATTCCGGCCAGAGTCAAACGGAAACCCTGACGTGCCTCACGATTAATATACTACGGGAGGCAGCTTCTCATTGCCCATGAAGTGGGAGTGCTATCGGTGTCATTACGTCTTCGAGGGCGAACAGGCCCCTGACGAGTGTCCGAACTGTCATTACTCGCTCACCTTCTGGCTTGAGCACGCCGAGCCCAGCGTCGTGACCGTCAGGAACTTCGTCAAGACCGACCCGCTCACAATCGATGCAGACAAGAGCGTGCTCGACGCGGCGCAGGCAATGCGCGAGAAGGGGGTGGGTAACATACTCATCTCCGTGAAGGGCGAACTCAAAGGAATCGTAACCGAGCGGGACATTCTGAACAGAATAGCCGCCGACAACATCCTAGCCTCGAGCGTCCAGGTCAGGAAGATCATGACCTCGCCAATGATCTCGGTCACAGCCGACACTCCCCTCACGGAAGCGATGAAACTGATGGCGAAGAGCAAGATCAGGACTCTCTTCGTCACCGACAAAGGAAAGCCTTTGGGCCTTCTCAACATGAGATCAATAGTGGGCGACCAGTTCAAGGTGGCCCGCTCGATGGAGTAGGGTCGGCCCAGCACAAACACCGAATCCGAACAAGCGTATTTCCCGGACCATTGCAAGCTACTGTGGTTGCCATTGCCACGAGATGACTCAGACGATTCGACCGCGAATGGGATGAGGAGAGTCCTTGTCCGAGCAGCGGCAAACGAAAGGACCGTCACATACGGCACCCTGATGCGGGAATTTCGCCTGCCGCGGGGGAGAAGGCTCTCAATGATGATCGGGAAAGTGGACAAGCGCGAGTACTTCGCTGGAGCGCCAGGCTTCGCAGCGATCATAATCCGAAAGGACACAGGCTACCCGGGAGGCGGGTACTTCTGTGACGACGACCTACCTCCCCACCTTCGGAGGACCACGGCGAGGAGAAGCGACCCTAGTCTCTCACCTCAGGAGAAGCGGCACGTCAGGGCGATGCAGGCGAGAATCTGGGAGTATTACAGAAAGAAGCGTCGCGGTCGTCCCCGCAGCTAGCCTTGCCACTTGATTCCTAGGTCGCGAGATAAGGACACGCTATACGCTCATGCTACGTTCAGTTCAAGGGCCGTTCGCGCGGGGTCGGTCGAGTCTGTGATAGACCTCCCTACAATCAGGAAATCTGCGCCCGCAGATGTTGCGTCCGAAGCAAGGCCTCCCTGCGCCCCGACGCCCGGGGAGAATATCAAACAATTCCTGCCCACTATCTCCCTTGTCTCCCTAATCTTCCGCTCTGACTTCGCCGACACCACGACTCCGTCCGCCCCCCAGAGCCTCGCCCTTCTTGCGAAGACCCTGTAGAGGGGTTCCCCTCCCTTCAGGCGCAATGCATACCCTTCCCTAGCACCCCTATGACTCATGTATACCAGCAAGAGGATTCCCCCGCCAAGGTCGTGAGTCCTTTCTATCGCCTTGCCGAGGCCCTCCTCTCGTCCGACAAACGGGTTCGCAATAACCGCATCGAAGCCATGAGATAGGAGCGAGTCGACTATGTTCAGGTTTGTCGACTCGATGTCGTTGATCTTGAGATCAGCTATCAGCGGTAGCCCAGCGTCTTTGCAAGTCGCAACAATGCTGCTGATGCCCCTCAACCCGTAAGGGAGAAGAAGGTGGTGGTTGACCTTGACCGCGGCGACATGCCTCTTTGTCTGAGCGAGCACTTTCTCAGCGCGCCCGAGGCGGCTCTCGTATGGGTCAGAGAAATCCAGCGCCAGCACAATCCTGCTCTTATTCTCCTTTGATGAGAGGAGAATCCGCCCCCTGAAATCTCTCAAGATTCCCTTACCCCATCATTGTCCTTGCTTGGTCCCGGCCTCTCGCATGATTGCGTCGTAGTCTTCACGGCGCACTAGCTTGGACCTGTAGAGTTCTTCCGCGAGTTCCTTGACGTCTGCGACCGATGCAAGCTTCACCCCCGCAGAGCGCAGGTTCTCCGACCCGCCTTCCAAGCGGTCGACCAGCACCAGCGCCCTCTCGACTACAAAACCTTCCCTCCTCAGGGCTTCGGCCGCAGATATGATGCTGCCTCCAGTTGTCGCGACATCGTCGAGGACCAAGACCTTCGAGCCGCGCCGGGCCGTCCCCTCGACGAGCTTTCCAAGACCGTGCCCCTTATCCTCCTTCCTCACGTACAACATCGGCTTCTTCATGACGAAAGCTAACGGCGAAGACATCGTCACCCCAGCCGTGGCCACTCCGGCAACGACGTCAAACGCTGATTCCCCCACGCGCTTGGCTGCTGCTCGGTAGGCATCGATTACGAGCGAGTACACATCGGGAAAGCTCGGGATGATTCTGACATCGAGGTAGTAGGTGGTCTTCTTTCCGCTCGCGAGGGTGAACCTCCCGAAACGCAGGGCCCCGATCTCCAAGAGTGCCTTCGCAAGGGCGCTCTTGCTCGGCGTCTGGCTAGGCACTCAGATTCCTCCCTGCATCAAGCGCGCCAAGAAGGACGATATCACCAATGCGTTCGGGTCCAGCGGAACCAGTGTTCAGAAGAAGTTGAACCCGCGCATTCGTGAGAGACGGTTCAGATATAAGCCTTGGAAGAACCACGCCCGATTCACCGCAGTTCAATGAACACTCGCGTGCGGCAAGCTTACTTCACGTGCTATCTATACACGCCGTGGGTCCCAACATCCAGGAATACAACAACCATATCTTCAGACCTGACACTGTACAACAGCCTGAATTGCTTACCGATTTCATAGGAATAGACGCCCTTCCACTTTCCGACCTTTCTCAGCCCGAGCTCCGTCGGGTCGTCTTTGTTCAGGAGCTGGAAGATGGCTTCGTCAACGCGCCCTCTCACCTCAGAACTCTGGCGTTTGTAGCTCCGACGGAAGCTTCCCGTGACCTCGGCTTTCCAAGCCAAGGGCTTTCAGTCACGAATTATGAAGCGCCTTCAGAAGCGCCTGCGGGTCCCTGAAACGCCTTACCTTCCCAGTCCGGAGCTCTTTCAGGCTCTTCTCCAAACGGCCCTTTGCAGCCTCGTCTAGCAAGAGGTCAATCTGACTGGTTATCTCCTCTTTGGTCAGCCCCTCTCTCAGGGCTTCTTCCATGAACCCGACTAGCTCCTTCATCGTCCTTCGGTCTGTCACTATCTGTTCGGTCCTAGCCATCAATAGAACAATGAAGGAAGCGCGTTATAAGCGTAGACGCCCCCCTCGAATAACCCAATTCTACAGCCTGCGTCAGCGATGGACGAGATTCCCAGCGGAGGCGCAATGAACCCATTTCGATTCTTCGCTTGCCCGTGAAGGGTGATCGACTCTGATGGATCCGTCTACTTGCTCTTGTAGGAAGAGAGTATTCGTTTCACCTCGTCGTCCTCGACCTGTTCGAACTCGGAATAGAACTCGCCTATTGCGAAGAAAGGCTTGGGCGTCTCCAGACATACAACCCTATCGGCTTCTCCAGACATCCTTGCGACCGTCTCGACTGGGCCCACGGGCGCAGCCACCACGACCGACTTCGGTGCCTGCCTCCTGACCGACCTTACGGCCGCCAGTATGGTGCTCCCTGTGGCTATGCCATCGTCCACAATCACGACCGTCCTGCCCTTGAGTGTTGGAAGGGGCATATCTCCTCTGAACCTGCGCATCCTATCCCGGACCTCCATCGCCTGCCTGCTTGCTTCCTTCTCCACGTACTCGCGGTCAACCCCGAGCATCCTCACAGCCTCGTCGTCAACGAGGGCCTCCCCATCCTGGGTTACTGCCCCCAGAGCGTATTCTGGCTGCCCTGGTGCTCCGATTTTTTTCGTCACCACGACGTCCAAAGGTGCTCCAAGAGCCCTCGCCACGACGTCCCCTACGACGACCCCTCCCCTCGGTATCGCCAGGACTATCACATCCTCACCTTTCAGGTCCATCAGGGCAGCCGCGAGGGCTTCACCCGCCTGCCGTCGGTCGCGGAACATGATGGGAGCCAAGGCCACCATGATAATCAATCTGCCGAGCTCGGCTCTCGGGAGGAATGTGGATTTCTTCCGATGACAGCCTAGTAGACGTTCCTCCACGCATAGGCTCATCCCCGCATGGGCGAAAAGCCTCGAATAGTTGCACGTGAACAGCGCAACCGTTAAAGTAGCGTTCCGAGCGTCCAGGATTCCCACTTGAGCGAAGTGACCGCCCAGAAAGGGGACACCGTCTCCGTGCACTACCTTGGGAAGTTCCCGGGCGGAAAGGTCTTCGACACGAGTATGAAGTCAGAGGCGCTCAAGTCCGGACTCTTCAGTCCCGCCCGCGACTACAAGCCGCTTCAGGTCGTCCTAGGTGCACACCAAGTGATTAGCGGCTTCGAGGAAGCACTGGCGGGAATGAAGGTCAACGAGGCCAAGGAGATCACCCTCCCTCCCGAGAAGGCTTACGGCAGGGCCGGCAGCCATCCGATGGCAGGCAAGACATTGCAGTTCAGGCTCCTTATCACGAACATCAAGAAAGCCTAGAGTTCTACAAGTCTTCGGGTGCTCGGATAAGTTGTCAGGGGGCCGACAGAAATGCGACCTGAGCGGAAGTCGCTGTGCTAGAAATCGTTCCATTGGCATACGTAACCATTACCATAATTGGGAGGGTCTCTCCAGCTGCGAGATACCGTGGAGAAATAGTCGTGGTGTCCGTGGCAGTATCGTTGAAGAAGAGAGGGTCGGCTGTGCTAACGAAGGGAGGCGGCGGATTCCAGACGGC
>JAJTZC010000033.1:0-15027 GCA_032906705.1 Nitrososphaerales archaeon | reverse complement strand
TACTCGTGCCTTAGAATAACCTAGCGGGTAGGTCAGGTCAGCCTGTCCGAAACGCCTTGAGTTCCCTGTCGTCCGCTGGACCTTCTGCATGGGTTCTGGATGGGCCTCGAGGAGAACTGACCACTCTCGTGCCATTTCTTCGAACACCTTAACCGTCCATGAGAGAAGTCGGAGATGCATGAAGAATGTCGAGACCTTAGAAGGGAGGACCAGGCTGTTCGTTCCGAAGGTCAGCCTCGAGAAGCGCGAACCACCTACGACTCCAGTCTTCTTCAACCCGGCGGCCGCGGTGAACCGGGACATCTCTGTGGCCATCACAGAGGCTTCGAGTGGAATCAGCTTCTGCGATGCTCTCGCAGGAGTCGGATCGCGCGGCATCAGGGTTGCCAGGGAGGTGCGAAGGACGATGCAGGTCGCTCTAGTGGACTTCAACGCCGAATCCCTCCGCCTGGCTCGAAGGAGCGCCAAGCTGAACGGCGTGGGGAGGAAATGCAACGTCGTCCACCACGAGGCGAATTCATACCTCTATTCGAGGTTCGGGCGGGACGAGAAGTTCGACTTCTTGGACATCGACCCCTTCGGGACGCCGGTGCCCTACATCCAATCGGCCTTCAGCGCTATCTCCGCCGGCGGGATCCTGTCGTTTACAGCGACAGATACGGCGGTCCTCTGCGGCGTTTACCCCAGGGTCGCGAAGAGGAGGTACGGGGCCTCGACCCTGAACAATGCCTTCCATCACGAGACCGCCGTCCGAGTCCTCGTGGACTCTTGTCGCAGGCTTGCGGCGGCGCTTGACATCGGCATTGCTCCCCTGGCGGCTCATGCGACGAGGCACTACGTGAGGGTCTACATGCGCGCGGATGTGGGGGCAACGAAGGCGGACGCAACGGCGGCGCATGAGGGATACGTTATGGAGTGCAGGGCATGCCGACACATTTTCTCCGCCGATACTGTCATGCTAGGCTGTGTGAAGTGCGGCGGACGCGTCAGCCATGCTGGCCCGCTCTGGGTAGGAAGCCTCGTCGACGAACCGCTCGTCAAGCAGGCGGTCCAAGCGTGCGAAAGACTCGGCTACTCGGAAGCCGCGGAGACCCTAGGTTCTCTGACGACTCTGGACGCCTTTCCTCCCTACGGTTACAGCATTGAGGCGGCCTGCTCTTCGCTGGGAATCGCAAGCGTGGCGCCGTCGAAGGTGGTCAGTGCGCTCGCATCGATGGGGTTCAGGTCAGGGGTCCAGCCTTTTGAGAAATCCGGGCTGAAGACGGACGCTACCTACCGGGACGTCGTGGCCGCAGTGAAGGAGGCGTCCGCATGAACCCGCCTGAAATCCTCGCAGTAGTAGTAGAGCTCTGAGCTCACGCTTCGGCTCGCCTTCGGCTTGACTACCCTGACCGTCGCAAACCTGCGCTTGATCTCTCCCCTGGCCTCTGCGGACCTTTCACCTTCGAACAACTTGAAGAATCCTGCGCCACCCTTCTTCAGGAAGGACTCGCAGAGCTCCAGGACCCTTAGGGTGAGGTCCACCTGCCTTATGTGGTCCAGCTCCCACACTCCGGAGACTGATGGCGACAGGTCCGACAGCACAACATCTGCCTTCCCACGTATCAGGGTCTCGATCTTCTCGACCACCATTGGGTCGTTGACATCCATCACGACCGTCTTCACGTTCTTGTCTTTGAGATGGATGTCGTGGATGTCTATTCCGACCACGATCCCTACCGGTCCGACCAAGTTCGCGCTGACCTGGAGCCACCCGCCAGGTGCCGCTCCGAGGTCGACGACTCTGTCGCCCTCGCGGATGAAATCGTACCTTTCGTGGGCTTCGATGAGCTTGAATGCCGCCCTGCTCTTGTAACCCTGTTCCTTCGCGAGCCTCCTGTAGAGGTCCCGCCGCGCCTCATCAAGCCTCATCGTCTCGATAGCTCTGGGGGACTGAACGCGGAGGGGAGGAGCTTGTCGACTGTGGTGTCCGCCTTGAACCCGTCGATTCCTCTTCTGAGGACTTTCATCTTCGGATTGTATTCGACCATGACTTGCCTGCAAGCCCCGCAGGGCCTTGTGAAGTCGGCCGACTTGCCCACGACAGCGATGGCGACTATGTCCCGGTGCCCTTCCGAGACAGCCTTGAAGAGGGCTGTTCGCTCAGCGCAGCAGGAGAGCCCGTATGAAGCGTTTTCGACATTGCACCCAGTGAATACTTGGCCCTTTGCAGTCAGGACGGCCGCGCCTATCTTTACCCGTGAGTAAGGTGCGTACGCGTTCCTGCGTGCTTCCCGCGCCACTAACACGAGTCTGTTCAGCCGCCGAGTGTTTGCCATCCGGTCGACCTACGAGACTGGAACTGTTGCAGCTTGGGCCATCGGGGTCTGAGACCGCTTGATCTCTTCGATTGCCCAAGGGCCGATCCAGGGGCAGACGTATGGGCTGATCTCGCCGTCGACTGAGCACTTCTGCTCGAACGGGCAAACGATGCAGGGGGCCTTCTCGATGGAGGCCATGTCGGTGGGGAAGCGCAGGGGCGTGAGCTTGTAGGTCCAGCGGCCTTCCTCCAGCACTTTGACCCTTCCGATGAGGCCCCTCCTTTCGAGACGAATCGCGAGCCTCGAACCGTCACGGCTTGTCAATCCCAGCTCCTTCCAGATTTCGCTCTGGAGCACGCCGTCCTTTCCCCTCTCCACCACCAGCTTGTACACCCTCGAAGTCAGATCGACCAGCTCCTCCTCGGTCCTCTCCACCGGCTCTGCCGGTGCCTTCTTGGTTGGCTTCGGCTTCGTTGGGAGTCTTGCCTTAACCTTCGGCCTCGGTTGCACTTTCGGTCTCGGCTGCTTCTTCGACCCGGATTGCTTTGCCTTCGGCTTTTTCTTCTCTTTGACCATCACGAACCGAACTCCTGGCGTATGACGAAGTTGTCGAGTATCTCTCTGCATCTGTTTCGCACCGTGACCTCGGTCACTTCGGCGAAGTCCGCGACCTCCCTCTGGGGCAGGTGCTCGCCAACCATCACAGACGAAAGGTAGACGTAGGCTGCGGCTAACCCCGCGGGAGCCTTGCCGCTGGAAATTTTCGAGTCGTTTGTTCTCCTGGATAGGGAGAGAGCAAGGTGTTCGACCCGCGGGTCGATCTTGGCCATGTTCGCAAGTTTTGAAATATACTTCTCCACCGACGGAGGAGGCACGTAATCCTTCTCCACCTCCTTGAGGACCAGCCTGAAGTATCGCGCGACGTTTCCCTTCTCCATGTTCGCTGCCCGTGCAACCTCCTTCAGCGTCCTGGAAACCCCGCACTTCCTGCAAGCGAGGTAGACTGTTGCTGCGGTCATCCCGAGTATCGATTTGCTCTTCGCCACCTTCATCCGCGCAGAGGTCCTGTAAATCTGCGCCGCAGTCTCGGCGACATTGTCCGGCAGGTTGAGTGTCTCGCAGAGCTCGCTTATCTTTGAAAGAACGTTGGCGAGGCCCCTCTCCTCGCTGTTGACCGTGCGGGTGCGGCTCTGCCACTTCCTCATCTTCTCCACGGTCGCCCGCATGGCCGGGTCTAGGTACTTTCCGTGCGAATCGCGCATCGTCCGCGAGATCTCGGTCGATAGTCCCAAGTCGTGGAGGGCTAGGGTCGTAGGCGACCCGACCCTGACCCGTTTGTTCTTCTCCTCAAGATCCATGGCCTTCCATTCCGGACCCCCGTCTGCCGGAGCGGTGGTAACGTATCCGCATGTGGGGCAGACCTGCTCTCCCTTCTCCGTGTCGCCGATGAGCCGGTTCCCACAGACGGGGCAGGATGTCCTGAAGCTGTCGTCCCGCTTGCTGCTCCAGAGGCTCAGCCAAATCACCCCTGTGTGTAGGCCAGGTCTCCGTCCCTGCCGACCTTGTCAGTTGACGGAACGACAGACGCGTATGGCGCCCGCACGGGCCCGATGAGCTCCAGCACCTTTCCCATCTTCCTTCCCTTGTCGTCGACGAGGAACGAGCCTGGCCTCACTTCTCTCGAGAGACGTACGATGAGCCGTCCGCTCTTTGCTTTGTGAAGAATGAAACCAACCTGCAGCAAGAAAGTTCGAGACCGAACTTCTCACCTTTAAACGTTGCCGAGGTTTTCATTTTTTCTGGGACCTCGCCTGTCCTTGCTTTCTTGCTGACTGGCCCCTGACGACGGAGAGTTCCCGCGCAATCTTAGAGAGCAGAGAGTTCTTCGGCTTCACTTTCCTCACGGAGACGTAGCCCGAGTCGCGCCTCCCTGCCCTGGGGAAGACCGCTTTTTGCGGGGCGGGCTGCAGGTTCAATCGCCTGCATGCCTCGTTCAGCTCGTCGAGGTTCGGAGCCTTCGTGGAAGTGCTGAGAGGGACTCGCCGGCCCTGGTTTCGCTTGAGTTCGGAGTCGAAGTAGTCAAGCCAGACTACGTAGCGCTCGTAGTCTTTCATTTCTGCTTGGTCAGCACTGCGTTGACCACGCCGTCGTCCGTCGGTCTCGAGGTCACCTTCGCTTCCCCGGCCTCTGTCTCCAGCACCGCTCCCTTGGTGATGACTCCCCGGCGCTCGTAGTCCCTGTTGGCCGGGCTCCTCTTCACCCTTAGGATCTTGGACTTCGTCGCCTTTCCCGAGCTATCAGAGACGTTCGCTGTGTCGGCCGCAACGATTCCCGCCGTGAGCCTCCCTCCCCTGGTCCTTGTGAACCTCCTCGCCGTGGGCCCCACGACCGGCTCGAATGCGTAGCTGTCCTTCTCAAAGGCCCGCCGCCCCCTGCTCGGGTGGGACTTGCCGCCTGTGGACTTGCTCTTCTTCATGTTCTCTATTGATCTCGTCAAAGCATCATTACCTTTCGGAAGGGCGCCAAACCCGCCCCGATGTTAAGGGTTTTGCCAGGAGCTAGCTGAGGGTGAGGCCCCTGCCTTTCAGCTGCTTCTTCATCGCGTCCACGTCTGAACTCAGACCGAAGTAGTCGGAGAACCTGCTCGTCGTGCGGAAGGCTCGTCCCCTCCCTTGCCTCTCCCAGATGACGAAGCCGACGTCTTGCAGCTCTCTCAAGTGTTCGTAGACTGAGGAGGACCTCCTGAGGACGAGCTCGCTCGAGGTTATCGGTTGGAAGTACGCGATGTAGGAAAGCGTCCGGAGGGCTGCCTTTGAAAGCAGCGGCCTGGTCGCGAATTTCCTGGCCACCTGGGTGAAATCGGCCCGGAGCTGCATCGCAAAGCGAGGGCCAGGATACTCGACCACTTCCAGAGCCCGCATCGATGTGTTGACCGCCTTCTGGATATCCCTCGCAATCATCATGGCCTTTCTGGCGGAGACTGTCCCCGCGGCCTTCGCCAGTTGTTCGGCGTCGAGCGGCCTTCCGGCAGAGTAGAGGGCGGCCTCGACCTTCGCGACCATGTCCTTTGACTGCTTCTCTTCCTGCGCTTCTTCCTTTGATTGCTTTCCCTCCAGTACGTCGGGAGGTTCCTGCAGTTGCAGTTTGCTTGGCGCTTCACTCAAGCTGGCCCACCGACACGACAAGCATGTCCGTGTCCTGCTCCTCCTGATTGATTACGACCTCGCCCGTGTTGGCGGCAAAGAGGAGGAGGATGAAGACGCGCGCGGCATCGATGGGTCTCAGACCCCTGATCAGGTCCGTCAGCATTGCCCTGCCCGTGGCCCCCAGCCTTTCGATCAGTATCTTCCTGAACTCCCCACGCATCGACTGCAGCGATATCATGTAGTTGTCCATGTTCGGGGGGGTCAGATCCTCGACTGGCAGGAGGCTCTGGTCCGCGCCGCTCTCCCGGTCGAGAACAATCTGCTGGAGTATGTGCGTGAGCTCCTCGAAGAGCTCGTCTATATTGGTAGAATACACTTCGTATCTGAAGGGCATGACGATCATCGCCGGTGGCTCCGAAGCGTCTACGAGCTGCCGCTGGGCGCGCAATTTCTCGAACAGGAAGAGAGTCTCCACCTTCAGGCGGTAGATCGTGGCTGATGAGAGCGCGGCGGTGCCTGCTGCCCTCATGTCAATCAGGTCTGTCTTGGTGATAGCCTGCAGGAAGAGCTCGAGGAGCTCAGAGAGGTTGATGGTCCAAGGGCTCTTGCGGCTGACGAGCGAGGGGTCGACCAACACGTTCAGCGGCGGCCTAGAGAAGATAGACCTGTCAGCCAACGCTCACGGTCGCCTCCGCGGGCTTGTAGTGGACGATGCGCGATATGCCCCCAGCCGAGTAGACTCCGTAGGTCATGCTGCTTTGCTCCACGAACACGTCCCTGAGCGACATCGCGACTATCTGCGCAGTCAGCGACCTCTCCTTCAGGAAAGTGGCAAGGTTGCCGGAGTTGACCCCGTCGAGTGCAGAATCAATCTCGTCGAAGAGGTAGAAGGGTTGCGGCTGGACTCCCTGCATTGCCAGTATGAGCGAGACTCCCGAGACAGCCTTCTCGCCTCCGCTCAGCGAAAGCGATTCCCACGGCGGCTTGGTGCCGAATTTGGCCAGCAGCCTGACCCCACCGGTGAAAATCTCGTCTGGCTTTTCCAGCTCGAGCCAGGCTTCTCCTCCAGTCAGCCTGTTGAAAATCGTTTTGAACTCCGCGTTTATCCTCTCGAAGGCGCCCACGAAGACCTTCCTCTTCTCGGACTCCACGCTCTCGATGAATCTTATGATCGAGACTCGCTCTTTTTCCAGTTCGTTGTTTCTGGTCGAGAGATTCTTGTATCCGACGTACATGTCCCGGTACTGCCTGTCCGCGGCCTTGTTGACGGACGACGAGACCTGCTTGTGCTCTTCCTGGAGAGCGGCGAGAAGCTGGTCGCTCTCTTCAAAGACCTCAGGCTCTTCGGTGTAACCGAGGATCCTCAGGCTGCCAACCGCCTCCTCGACCTTCTCCTGGATTGATGTCAAGTGATTGGCGACAGAGAAGAGCTCCTTCTGTGATTCCGCGACTGATCTTCCAATTGAGTCCCTTTCCTCCTTGAGCCGCTTGACCTTGGTGTCGTATTCGTCGAGCACTGGCTGGCTGTTCTTCGAGGACTCAACCAGCTTCTGAATCTGTGCCTCGAGGTCCTTCTTCTCCTCCGACAGCTCCTTCATCTTCTTCGGCGCGTCCTTTGTGAATGGTTTCAGCTTCGACAGGTCGTCCAGCGCCAGCCTCAGGTCATTCTCGTTTCTCTCTAACGACATCATGACTACGTTCTCCATGTTTGATTTTTCGACCGAGAGTCTTAGGTTAGCGTCTGATATCTGGTCCCTCAGTGTGTCGATCTCGTCGGAAACTGATTTTTTCTCTCCATCAAGTTCTGCGAGCATTGAGTCGAGCCCGAGCGATTGGCTCTCTTCGATCATCCCCCGGAGGGCATTGACTCCTCTGATCAGCGAATCCTTCCTGTCAGTGTAGATCTTGAGCTTCGACTCCTCTCTCTCGACCCTCTTCGCCTTCTCCTGGTATTGCAGGTTCATGCTCCTGTAGATGCCCCTGTACCTCGCAGCCATGGCGTTGTAGGACGCGGACTCGGCCTTGAGCGAGGTCACGTCGACGAGCTTCCTGAGCCTCTCCTTGAGCAGAGACTTGGACTCGGACTCTAGTCCCTGGAGCTCTGAGCGCCTGCGGGATATCGCGTTTTTCAGCGCGCCTACCGCGTCTTCGATTTCGCTCGCGCCTTCGATGTTCTCGAGACCCTCCATGAGGTTGATGAGGACTTCCTGGTAGCCGAAGGTGAAGGCCTTGCCTCCTGGCTCGAACAGGTCCCCTCCGAGGGTGACGGCCCGGACTCCCTCCGATGCCATCAGGTACCCTACAGGCTCGCTCTCCACCAGGACTGTGTCACCCGCGAGGAAGTTTACGAGAGCGATGAACTCATCGTCACACTTCAGCGCTCTCGAAAGTGCCCCGATGACCCCCGGAGACTTGGGGACGGATATCGAGGAGCTTTCCGCAACCTCGCTGAGCGGGATTACGGAATAGGCCCTTGCGCCCAGAGCTTTTGCAGCCTTGATCAGGTGGGTCATCGAGCGCAGGTCCTCGACTATGAATGCCCCGAGCCACCTTCCCATCACAGCCTGAACCGCGCGCGTGTGCGTCTGTGGATACTTGACCAGCTGACCGAGTCTGCCCACATATCCCGGCACAGCCCCGTTCTCGCATGCCTCCTGGAGTTTGACCTGCCCGACCCTCTCGCCAGCTATGCTCTCGGATATCTTCCTGAAGGCCTCCTCTTTGGAAACCTCGGTTGTCGCCTTCTCCAGGATCCTCGAGGCCGCCTCAATCGATGCGATGAGTTGATCTCTCTTCTCTTCCCTCTCGGAGATGTCTCCTTCAATCGCCCCAAGGTCGTTGGTCGAGCTAGCGTGAAGTTCCATCAGCTCCTTTGTCTTGGTCTCGAACCTGGTCAGCATCTCGGTGTACTCGTCCAACCCGGTCTTCCGCTCATCTCGGCCTTTCTTGTTCTCCTCGAGAGTGTAGGTGGTCGAGCTTATCTTCCGTTCAATGTCATTCTGCTGCTCGGCGAGGTCCGCCAACCTCACTTGTGCCTTCGCTGCTTGCCTCACGTTCTTTTCGTTTGTTCTTCTGAGTTCCTCGCTTGCCTTGAAGAAAACCTTCAGCCTTTGCGTAAGCTCCTCGCGCTTCCCCTCGAGCTTGGCTACCTCGTTGGTGAGCCGGCTCACGGCCGCCTCGCTCGCCCTCGCCTCTCCCCGCTTTATCGAGACGTTATTCTTCAGGGTCGGCACCTGTTCTTCCTCGAGTTCGCGCACGTCGCTCTCTGCTCTCTGCAATTCTGCGACGAAGGCGTCCAGCTCCGCGCTTACTCCCTGCAGTCGGACGCTTAGTTCGGTAGGCGCGGAACCTCCGCCCTGAATCACGTCGACGATGAACTTGTTCTTCTCATTCTCCATCTCGGTGACGCGGGCCTCATAGTCTGCGTGCCGCCGGTTCAACTCTGCGAGCTTCGCGTTCGCCTCCAGCTCCTGAGCCTTTAGCGATGATAATCGGCCCTTCAGGTCTTCGATTCTCTTTGAGGTTTGGACCGCGTTCAGCCAAGTGATCTGGTTCTCGACCAGGTTGAATCGAACCATGTCGTTCCTCTGCGTGTCAAGAGAGTCGAGAACGGCCCTCTGCTCGCCGATACGGGCCATTGCAACCTCTATTTTCTGGTCCGCGGCGCTCAGGGTCCTTAATGCCTCGGCCTTCCTCTCATCAAACTTCGCTATGCCGACTACGCCCTCTATCATCTTCCTTTTCTCATCTAGGCTCATTTCGGCCACCCCAGATGACGCCCCTTGGGTGACCACATTTAGACCACCGGGGGACAGCCCGGCGAGGTCAAGCAGCTCGGTGAGGTTGCCCCTCGTCGTCTTCTTCCCGTTCAGGTAGTAGACGTTCTCTCCGTCCTCCCTCAGCTCTCTGGTTACCGTCACAGAGTCGGAGTCGACCGGAATCGTTCTGTCGGAGTTGTCGAACTGGAGGGTAACTCTGCATTCCTTTGGCTTTTGGACGTCAGTCGTTTCGTCCTTGTGCGGGTCGTATATCAGGCCGCTGAGCTTCCCGTTGGCCGCCCTCAACGCCTTCGGTGAGTTTTCGCCTATCGCGAACAAAATCGCATCCCCGATGTTGGATTTGCCGCTGCCGTTGGGGCCGGTGACTACCGTGAACCCCTTCTCGAAGTTGACGACGACCGGGCGGGGACCAGACGACTTGAACCCTCTCATCTCTAGCTTGCGGATGTACGTCACTGCACGAGCTTCCTCTTCTTGAGGACGGCTCGGTTAAGCAATATAAGCGCTTGGTTCGGAGTGATGAAAGTTTGAGTCAATTTCGAAACAGGCGGAAGAGACTGCTCTCCGCCGCTGGAGGCAGGCAGGTCGTCGCCGCAAAGCCAGGCAATGTGTTCTACCTGACAGATTTCTGGGGAGGCGGGGTGGCGATAGTGCACACGGACAGGACTGTGATAGTGACGAGCCCGCTCGAAGTGGACAGGGCCAAGAAGACCGGCAATGAGGTGGAAGTGATGGAGGTAAAGACTTGGGCTGACATGCCCGCGGCAGTGCTGAAGCTGCTGAAGGGGGCCAAGACGCTGGTCGACGACGACGGTTCATTCCGGGGAGCGAAGGGACTCGAATGCAGGCCGGAAACTTTCCTTGAAGCGAGAAGCGTGAAGGACGAAGTCGAAATCTCTCGTATCAAGAAAGCCTCGGCGGCTCAGGACAGGATCTTCAGTGCCCTTGAGAGGGAGATAAAGGCAGGCAGAAGCGAAAGGGACGTCGCAGGAGAGGTGATGAAGTTGGCCACTGCCCGCGGGCTCACTCCATCAGGGTCAGATTCAGCCCTGAGCCCCACTATCATTGCTTCGGGGCCGAATGGCGCCCTTCCGCACGGGGAGCTGAGCGGAAGGAGGATGAAACGAGGGGATTTCGTGGTCGCCGATATCTTCTTCAGGTACCAGGGGTACAACTCTGATGAAACGAGGACATTCGCCATTGAGACTGCCACAGGCGAGATGAGAGAGCGCTACCGAGCAGTCCTTGAAGCGCAGGAGGCCGCCCTGGAGATGATGACAGAAGGGACCAGATGTTGTGACGTGAGCGAAGCGGCTCTGCAGGCATTGAGGCGCCATGGTATGGACAGGTTCCTGAACCACGGGGTTGGCCACGGAGTGGGTATCGACATACATGAGTTGCCGAGTATCAGCAGGGTGAACAAAGCGCCCCTAAGGGCAAACCAAGTGGTCACTGACGAGCCGGGAATCTACTTCCCGGGCAAGTACGGCATCAGGATAGAAGACACGGTTGTCGCAGGCAGGAAACCTGTTTGCCTGACGCGCTACTCCAGGGAACTTCTTACGGTGGGGTAGCGGAGCTCCGCGACTGAGATCACGCCGGCCCTCTCCGAACCAATGTCAAACACGTCTACTCGCGGCAGCAGAGCCGAGGCTCTGAGCGCTGTGACAACGGCGGGCACCTGCCTTGTCGGGACGATTGCGTGGATTGCCTGCCCGACCATGTTCTGACTCGCGTAGTTCGCGCCAGCTGACAACGCGACGCGGACCAAAGAGCGAACGTCAGACGTCATCATGCCAAGCTTCCTTGTGAACCACTGTCCCTCCTTCGCCATTCTGTCGAGTGTCGGTTCGCGCATGACTCTACCCAACGCTTCGGTCCCGAGCCTGCTGAGCATCGAGACCTTCTTCTGGGAAGAGAGCAACCCGCGCAACCTCAAGGGAGACAGGGCTGCGGTGACAATCCTGACCCCTCGGGGAACATCGACGTTCATGAATTTCGCAACTCCTGGCGCACCAGGTTCGTATACGACACCGGCCCCGATGCCGTCGTAGGCAGCGGAGACGGTCCCTAGTCCAGTCTGCTGGAGGATCTCTGCCTCGTGCGCGAAGAACGCGACCTGTTCCTTCTGCAACTGAAGGCCAAGGGCAGCTGATGCTGCACTAACGGCGGAAAGAGCCGAGGCGGCACTCGCCCCGAATCCGAAACCAATCGGGACGTCCACCTGCTGTTCGACTGTCAGATTCACGGTCATGCCCGTGTGCTTCAGGAGGAAACCGAGTGCGGACCTTGTGGTCCGGGCATCATAATGGGGGTCGCCGTTCACAGCGATATCAATCGACGTCTTGTCACGGGCGCCATCGGCAGTGACCTTTGAAACAGCACCTTGCGACAGGATATAGCCTCCTCCTGTAGCGCCTGCATGGAGAAGGTCGTCCATTCCTTTGTCGTAGTGAACAGCAAAGAAGTTCGTTATTGTTGCGGGTGCGAACGCCTTCGCGACCCTGACCCTCACGCTACCTCGCCCGAAGTCTTGTTCCCGCGACCACGCTTGTGATTGGCGCGAAAATGATGACGATTGCCGCAGCCAGCACGAAGTAGCTGGACAGGCCCGGCCAAGTTGCAATTGTGTTTGGAGGGGCTGCGATAAAGAAGATGATCCCGAGGGTGAGGAAGAGTACGCCGAATGCTAGCGCCAATGCGGTCTGCTTCGACCTGTCAGCCACGTCCCATGCCGGGTCGTTTGAAAGTATCCTCGATCGTCCAAAGAGCGGCCTCGCAGCCCTGATCAAGATGGGCACCGCCACTAGTATTGCCGGGATTGAGGTGGTGTTCCAGAAGACGGTGAGCCCTAAGATCAGGGCTGTCGGGAGGCTGAGGAAGAGCACGACGGCGACAGCGGCGATAAGGTTGCCCAGCGTAACGAACGAGATCGTGGCGGCGACGAAGGCAGCCCATGAGCGGTACTTTTTCACGAACCAGCCGAGAAGAAGGATTCCCACGAAGTTCGCAGGGACTCCGGCAACGAGACTGAGTATCGGAGTCGTCAGCCCCAATGGAGCTAGAACCAGGGTGTCCCCGATGAAAGTGCCGAGCCCGGCGCCTATCGCAACAGGCAGAGTCTCAGAGACGACGGCGAAGAAGACGGGGAGGAATACTCCGACGAGCAGTTGACCCACCCCCCAGGGCGTCGGGATGAAAGCGGTGGCCGCCTTCCCAACGGCATAGAGCACTGCGGTAATCGCGATTATGCTGACCTTGGTTGCAACCGAGGAGCTCCCCAATAATGAGGTAGCCATCTTCCCAGTCGGTGGTGGGAACGATATATCAATATAACCTCTAATATCTCTATATATCTACAGAGAAAGCGCATCGCCTGACCACGGTAGGAACGGGTGCTGCAAGTCTAGCGACTCGCGCCATTCACGAGTTTCTTCAGAGCCTTTGAATCCAGTCTGAAGAGAGCCCAGTCTTCCATCCTTCGGGCACCGAGCATCTCGTAGAAACGGATGGCCCGGGCGTTCCAAGTCAGGACGGAGAACTCGAGCCGGCCGCAACGTCGCTCCACTGCCTCCGAAGCACACCTGAGGAAAAGAGCCCTACCGATTCCACTGCGTCGGAAATCCTCCAGAACAAGTAGGTCCTCGACGTAGAGCGTAGGCCTCGCGAGAAACGAAGAGTAGGTGTAGAAGTAAAGTGCGTATCCCACGATTCTCCTTCCAGACTCGGCCACGTTGAGGTGCAGTTTCCTCTTTTCGAAGATGTCGGCAATCATCCGACGTCTGGCTTCCCGATGCGGCGGCTCCAAATGCTCGAACTTTGCCAGTGCGGTGACGAGACTGAGGAAGGCGGAGGAATCAGACCTCCTCGCCGCACGAATCTTCCAGCGGTCCGCCAACCTGCGGACTTTGGATGTCACGGTAATTAAGAACAGACCCAGCGCTTTGGTTGTATGCTGGAGAGGGTTCAGGATCAGGGTTGTGGCCCAGGGTCACGACTAGGTTCGCTGCATTGGCTTCGGGCACGCAGAACCGCGGCGCCAGAAGGTCGAAATGCCTCGGGCAATACCGTGCAATCGGTGGCACTGCTCAGGGCGGCGGTTCGGCCCCCGCCGAACTCAGCATCCGTCTGCAGAAAGCCTGACCAGAGTGGGAGCACCAGCGCGTTCAGCTCGGTGGTTATCCCGGTTGTTCCTGTGACCTCTCTCCGAATGCCCGGGTACGCGCGAAGAATCTCGGGATCCATCGCGGAACTTCTTTCTTGTACTTCAGGTAAGCCAAACCAAACTTTCCCTCGAGCGATGGTTCCTCTCTTGCGACCACAATGAAGTGAATACAAAGTGCTGGGATTGCTAGGAGTACCGGATATGACAGCGAACCGAAGACGAGGAACAATGCGATAGTATCCAAGAACAGTGTCAGGTAGAGTGGATTCCTCACCTTCCCGTAGGGCCCCTCGTCTACCAGCTTGCGTGGCGCGTTGGCGTACCAGAATGTTCCTTGCCCCTTCGCGGAGAATGCTTTCACACATCGATAATCGACAATCTTGGTACTGGCTATCAACGCGACGCCAAGGAGGACAGTTTCAGGATAAACGAAGATTGTCAAGTGAAGAATTTCATCGAGAAAGGATGCGCCACCGAAGATCATTGCCAAAGTGACGAGGCGAACAAGGTAGAAGGTAAGAACCCTCCGTCCGATTTCCCCACCCGAACTCAAGCTACAGCTCGGTCGATTTTCCTTTGTGATTGAAGATAAGCTCTTTGCATTGCAGCCTTCCGTTCCGTCGTGTGGGACCACAACTGCCGCCGAAGGGAACACCACTCAGTCTTCGACTTGACTACCAAAACGTTCCAAGTTCGCTCCGCATCAAACCGGCTTCTAGTGCTCGATGGATCGAGGTCGGGTGGCATGAAGTCCTGAAGGATGGGGGCCGGAAAGGATTCGAACTTGGGCTCCTCACGAACCAAGAGACTGATTCTATTTCCTGTATTGCATTCAGCGGGCCCGGAGGGATGCAATTAATTATTTAAGTGAATCCTATAAGTGAAAGAGTTGTAGACCGCTAACTCGGAGCTCCCTCCGCTTGTCAGTCGAGAAGAGCCCTTAACCTTGAATACGCTTTCAAGTACTCCCGGCCTCTCCTCGTGGGGAGATAGCGTGCAGCCCCGCCTTCTAGCCTCTTGGTGAGGAGCCCCTTCTCCTCCAGTAGGGCTAGGCATTCCTTTAGCTTGGGATGCGTGGCGCGGACCCTATTCATCAGCCTCCCGATGGTCTCGCCGGGGTTCGTCAATATCTCAGCGCAAATGTCGTACGTCTGCCTGTAGTCCGTGCTCCTCACGGAAGGAGGCGAGCCAAGGCCCACGAGGGGGGCTATCCGTCTGAAGCACCTCTGCACGCTACCGTAATCGACGTCGAACAGGGCAGCCGCCTCCAGCAGTGACGTCCTTCGACCGAGGGAGGCCGCCTTGATGTAATAGGCCGTGGCCAGAAGAACTCTGTGGGTATGGCCTGAGAGGAGGGGCTCTTTCCTCTTCCAACCGTTGATTAGCTTCTCGGCCTCGGCGGCGATCCCGCGGTCAGGGCCGTCGGTCATGTCAAGCCAACTCCGGCTCGATGGTCGGTCTATATATGGGCGAGCGCGTCGCTTCGCAAAATTCGAAATGGTACTGCGGGTTGTTTGTAACAGAGGATGGGAGACGAAAAGATAGGGAACCCTCGCGCGGTTTCGGCGCGCTAGGGCACCTTGAGCTGAGTTTGTGCAAAGGTTCCTACGCTTGTCGTAACTTTGATGTTGATGACG
>JAJTZC010000032.1:3748-15135 GCA_032906705.1 Nitrososphaerales archaeon | reverse complement strand
TGAAACAGACAACTCCTTCACGGTAGGACCTCTCTTTTGCTGACGTTTTCGACAGGATTAGGCTATATTTCTCCTTCGAATTCTACTGATAGGTGCTTCATCGGCGTCGTTTCAATCGCACTTAGCTAAATAACCCCATTTCAAGCCGTTTTGGGTCAGGTTTATATAGAGAACGAGCTTGTTTTGGCGCGAGGCAACTCGCAGTTGGTAACAGGATACTGCGTCTACGAGAAGAAGAAGAACAGGGAGATCAAGAATCCCAAGCAAATCAAACTGAAGAACGGACGCCCGGCGATAAAGGGCATCTGCGCCTCATGCGGCAAGCAGATCTTCAGAATTGGTAAGCTGTAGATAACTTTCTCTCCCGTTCCCTTTTTTATTCCGCGCCAGCATACGAGGAATGACACAAGCGAATGGCTCTGAAACTTTACAATAGCATGGGGCGGCGGATGCAGACGTTCAGGCCCATCCGCGGACGGAGCGTACGCATGTACACCTGCGGTCCGACTGTCTGGAACTATGCGCACGTTGGAAACTTCCGCACCTTCGTCTTCTGGGACGTGCTGAGGAGATACCTGAAGTTCAGGGACTACAGAGTGATGCAGGTGATGAACATCACCGACGTGGAGGACAACATCATCAAAGGGATGAAGCAGTTTGGCAAGTCCCGCTCGGAGCTGACCTCCTTCTACGAGAGCGCCTTCATGGAAGACCTCCGCGCACTGAACGCGGAGAAGGCAGAGGTCTACCCGAGGGCCACCGACCACATCCCTCAGATGCTGGCGCTGATTAAGAGGCTCCTGAAGAAGGGTTACGCGTACAAGAGCGACGACGGGTCCATCTACTATGACATCTCTAAGTTCAAGAGGTACGGCAGACTCTCTGGAATCAGCCCTGGCCAGTTGAAGGCTGGCAGCAGGGTCTCCCAGGACCACTACGACAAGCAGGAAGCGAACGACTTCGCGCTATGGAAGGCGTGGGACGCAGATGACGGCGAGGTCTACTGGAACACAGAGTTCGGGAAGGGGCGCCCAGGCTGGTCGATCGAGTGCTCTGCGATGTCCATGGAGTATCTCGGTCAGAGCTTCGACATCCACACAGGGGGAGTGGACAACAAGTTCCCGCATCACGAGAATGAAATTGCGCAGTCCGAGGCTGCGACCGGCAAGAGATTCGTGAAGTATTGGCTCCACAGCGAGCATCTGAGCAATTCGGGCGAGGAGATGCACAAGTCGCTGGGCAACATTATCACGCTAAAGGAGCTGCTGGGTCAGGGTTGGGACCCGGCCACTGTTCGTTTCTTCCTCATCTCTTCGCATTATCGCGAGCCGGCCGACCTGAATACTTCATCCCTGAGGCAGGCTGACGCTGGACGGAGACGCATGCAGGATCTTGTGTGGAGGTTGATGGCGTCCTCCTCGGAGACGGGCTCCAAGAAAGCAATCAGCCTTGCAGAGAAGCTACTGCAGGCCTTCGCTAGAGAGATGGACAAAGACCTCAACACACCGGCGGGCATCGCCTCAGTCTTCTCCTTCGTGACTGAGGCGAACTCCTTGGCCGACCTGGGACTGATAGGGAAACCCCAGGCGGGAAGGCTCCTGGGGGCGCTAAGGAAGGTCGACAGCGTTCTGGGGGTGCTTTCGTTCGCGGAGAGGGAGAGCCTCGAGCCCGACCTTCAGGCTCTCATCGCCAGGCGCGACGAAGCGAGGAGGAACAAGGACTTTGGTGAGGCAGACAGGATCAGGGTAGAACTGCTCGCGAGGGGAATCGTCCTTGAGGACAGCCCCAAGGGCACCGTCTGGAGACGTCGTACTTCGGGTTAAAGCGCGGTAGCCACTCGCTCAACATCAGTAAATCACCCGATATTATTGAGCCCTCGGCCCCTTCACGGGCAAATGGGGGCCATCGCTGAGGCGCGCCATGCCCGCGCAGACGAGTTTTCTACATCCTCGGTCAGGAAGCCTCTCACCTTGCGGAGGGCCCACCAGCGGCTCTCCATCGAGCCCGACGGTCAGGTCCGCTTCCTCGAGTCCCGCAGGGAGGGGAGGCTCGTCTTCGGGCGCGACCAGATTCAGTTCTTCAAGACGCAGTCCGGGATTGTGATGCACGCGCAAAGACCCGACTGGAAGGTCAGGCTGACGCCTTTGGGCGCTTCCTTCTCGGTGAGGTTGTTCGACTCCGTTGAAGCTTCTCAGAAGATCAGATTCCTTCCGGGTGCTGTCGAGGGCTACTCCAGGGCGCTCTCGCTGAAGAACGTCGGAAGGGCCCCCGTACGGCTGAGCATGCTCGCGCTTCAGGACCCCACCGCCGCCCACTTCCGGGAGAACCGATTCGCGTGGGGGGCACTCGGAGTCAACGCCTTCAACAGGTCGAGCCATGTAGCCATGGACGAGGTAGCTGACTCTCCTGCAGCACGCGTCGTGGGCGGCAGGCCCTCGCCGAAGCTGTTCTACATGACCACCGACCGCGCGAGGGCCGAGGACCTGCTGCAGGCTGGCGACCTCCCAGAGTCCACGGCGGGAATGTCCGGCCAAGTCCTCGTCCTTTCAGAATTCGTCTTCGAACTCCCGATTGGCGGGAGCTCGGAGTTGAACCTCGTGTCGGTGTACGACCCGTCGAAACTGGAGGGCGCACTGTCAGCCTTTGACGGTCTGTCCGGTTCCTTGGACGAGGTTGAAACGGACCCTTTCCTCGCCGCGAGCAGCTCACCCGCTGTTTCGACTGCGGCTAGCTGGGCGCGCTCAGCCCTCCAGGGAATGGAAGCCGAACCCGACCCCCTGGAAAGGTTCGAGACGCTGCGGGGCATTGTCTACGTCGACGCGGGTGCGGCCAAATCGATCGTCGAGGAGGCGAAGGCCGGACTCGGTAAGTCTGGTTTCCTGGCTCACTCGTCGAGCAGGACTGCGCCCGGGCTGCTGGAGACATCGACGTTCCTCGAGGGAGCCTGTCGGGTCGCGCTTCTTTCTCCCGAGAAAAAGTACGCACGGTTGCTGTATCCTACTGCGAGGAAGCTTGCGACTTTCCTCATGTCCTCCTCAGGCGACGGAATAGTGGTTAGCGACCCAGCGCTGCCCCAAGGATGGAGGAGGAGGATCGGAAAGGGATACCCGACGGGACAGATACCTGAGGTTTCGCTCTCGCTCTCGGGCGCGCTATCGTTGGCTGCGACGCTCGCATCGAGACTTGGCAAGGGTGAGGAATCGGCCCGCTGGGCTGAAAGGGCCAAGGTGATCAGAGCCTCCGTGAAGTCGAAAATGCTGGACGACCATGGCTTCCTGTCTCTCTGCGTCGTCGGGGGGAAGCTACGCATTGAAGAAACTGTTGACCAGGCTGTGGCATGCTACCGTGACGTATTCGACCGCGCCACGGCATCTTCGGAGGTCCACAGATTGATTGAGAAGGATTTCGAGAGTGGTTGGGGTCCGCGAACGGTGCCCAACACGAACAGGACCTACTTCAATTCAAGCTATGGTGAAGGCCAGCTGGGCGGCTACTGGACTAGGGCCGCGCTCGCGCACACGGTTCTTGCGTACGAAACGGGGCTGGCGGGAATCGGAAGCATAGAGCTCGAGTCAATCGCGAAGCTCCCTTCGTTAGAGTTGGTTCGCCTGGGCGGAGCCCCGGGCGAGTTCCCATACTGGGTGGACCTGCAGCGGCGGGAGGCTCATGGGCAAGGGAGTGACCCGGTGGCTGCGTCGAGATTCATCGAGGCTTTGGTGCGCGGTGAGATTGGGTACAGCCCGGGTCCGGGTGGTCACTCCTTCGACCCCAGCCCATCTTCGCAACTCAGGTGGATTCTACTGTCTGGCGTCTATCTCGGAAAGAGGACCTCGGTCTTCGTGGGTAGGGCGCACGGACGGGCTTACACATTCATCGCCCTCGCCGACGCCCGCGTCGAGAGAGGTTGGAAGTTCTCCGGCGCCGAGCTGGCCCAGCCTCATGACGCGAGGCTCTCATCGGTCTCTTTCTTCGGGCCCGGTCAGGCCGTCTGCGTGGGTAACGAGTCTGGCGGCACGGTCAGGAACTCCGTTTCATTCAAGCCGCGCGACCCTGCGCTCTCCAAACATCTCAGCGTGGGGCTCGAAGAGCTCGACCCCTCAACCGGGGCTTGGAAGAAGGCCTCAACCGTAAGGGTCCTCACTTCGATGTCCCTTGAGGTCGAACTCGGGCCGAGTGAGTGGAAGGCTTTCCGAATCTCAACAAGCTATTAATCGGACTCGCGCGACTGCGTCCCATCTTGGCGGGCGCCCGCATCTCTGAGGACGGAGGCATCAGAGTGGAACTCGAAGGCAGGGTATTCATGCTCGACCCTTCCGGCCCCACTCGGGCCGACTACGCTTTCGTATCTCACGCGCACGTCGACCACATGCACAAACCTTCGAAGAGTGAGAAGGTAATCTCATCGCAGGAAACGAGGGAGCTCGCCGCCGCCCGCGGGTTCGACCTGGGAGCGACCACGCAGGATGCCGACGGTGTGGAGCTCCTGGACTCCGGGCATATCCTCGGCTCTAGGGCTCTGAGGTTGCAGGAAGAGGTGTACTATACGGGGGATGCATCTGGGCGGGAGCGGGCATTCCTGGCCCGGTGCAAGACAAAGCAGGCCAGACTCCTCATCATGGAGACCACATACGGACGCCCGGAGTACGTCTTCCCTTCTACTGCCAAGCTGGTCGGCGAGGTCAACGACCTGATCGGACAACTGTACCACCGGGGTCGACCCGTGGTCTTGATGGGCTACCCACTCGGCAAGGCTCAGCTCCTCAACTATTTCTTCTCCGGCTGGGAGCCGCTTTACGTCCACGACAGGGTCGCGGACATGAACGAAGTCCACATGAAGCACGGCGTCGCGCTCAAGGCTGGGACGAGGTACAACCCGGAGGCGGACTCTGATTCCTTGCCGCCAGGCCCGTGGTTGATGATAGCACCCATGTCAAGCGGGCGGAGCAGGGCCATGGCGCACCTTCGTCAGAAATATGGCGCCGCGCTCATCGCCTTCAGTGGGTGGGCGCTCAACGAAGGGTACGCGCGCTCGTTGGGAGCGGACTTCGCCTTCCCAGTCAGCGACCATTGTGACTACCCCGAACTTCTCAAGATAGCCCGAGAAGTCTCGCCGGAGGTCGTCTACACAACCCATGGCTTTGCGCGTGAGTTCTCGCACGACCTCAGGAAGCTAGGCTTCTCTGCCAGAACATTGGATTCGGGGCAGAGCTCACTCCACGAATACACTCGGAAAGAATAGCCCCGTTAAATAGCCCTCAGAGGGCTGCGGCGGGATCACCCTCATGCAACCAGAGGTTAGCGTAGCAAGAGGCGCAGCCGCACTCTACGTTGCAAGTATCATGACGCTTGCCCTCAACACTATGTACCTCGTCCTACTGACAAACTTCGTCTCGCTTCCGGAGGTCGGTCTGGTGTCGCTGCTCAACGTCTTGGTTGTGAGCGTGGCCACAATCTCCGTCCTTGCCCTGCCCCTGAGCGGCTCGGGCGTTGCGGCGACGCCGCCTGCGGTGACCAGGTTCATCTCGCAATACCTGACCGGCGATGGCTCGGCCCGAAGGGTCTACGCGCTTTCCCTGGGCCTTTGTGCAACCATTTCAGTGACGATAGCAGCTTTCCTGTCCTACCACCCTGTGGCCTCGCTCATAGCCGGCCCGCTGGAGTCCAAGCCGGTCTTCTTCGCCGCCATCGATTCCATCGCCTACTCCTTCGCTCAACTAGGAGGCTACTCCTTGCTCGGCGCGGGCAGGGCGACATCCACCGGCAAGTTGATGGTGGTTTCGAGTGTCCTGAGGTATCTGTTCGCGTCCATCCTCCTCCTCGGCGGCTACGGGCCCTCCGGGGTCTTCATCGGGTTCGCTCTCGGTGACTCCGTCATGGCTTTTGTCGCCAACGCTTCCTCGTTCAGGGTCGTAGAGTTCGCGAAGAGAGGTGCGGCAGGGATGCGCCCAGTCATCGCCTACATGGCTTCGGTGTTCGTCGCCGCGTTGAGCGGGCTCGCGGTCTCCCAAACAGACAAACTGCTTGCGTTCTTCTCGCAGGGGCTCGGCAACCTGGCACTCTACAACGTCGCGGCCGCTGGCGCGGCACTAGCCTCGTTCGCGCCCAACGCAGCCACGAACGTCCTCGTCCCGGCCCTCAGTGGCTACGGCACGGCTGACAAGAGACGGGAGACGTTGAGGAGCTATACGCAATACATCACGCTCACGGCAGCGCCGATGGGCTTCGGCCTTGCAGCTGTATCGCCCTTCCTGCTCCGTGTCTTCGGCGACGCTTACGTCCCCGCAGCCCCTTTGATGACCATCATCTCGTTCTCGATCGCAATCACGGCGATCACCTCGGTGTATTCTTCCATCCTGCTCGTGGAAGACAGGGCTCATGATTTCACGATAAGCAGCGTCGTGGCCCTGGGCGGGCTGGTCATCGTCGCGCTCCTGTCCGTGCCCGAGCTTGGGCTGCTCGGTATCGCGCTGGGCCGCTCCGCAATGCTGTTCATCATGCTGGGGCTGGTCGCGATCTTCGTGCGGAGGCTCGGGATGCTCGTGCTGGACTCGAGGGCATTCGTGAAGTCGATTGCGGCCTCCAGCCTGATGGCAGCTTTGATTTACCTTGCGCTCAGTTATTCCACGCAGGCGCTCGCGCTGGGTAGGTTTGCCACCGTCGCAGCCACCTTTGTGATGGCGCTCGTGGGCCTCACCGTCTATCTGCTAGTCATGAAACTTATGAAGGCCTTCACCAAGGCGGACGTAGACTTCATCGAGATGCTCCTTCCTGACGGCCTGCACTGGCTAGCTCATCTAATCCGCAGGCTCGTCTAGCCCACATCAAGGTAGATGGGGCGGCCGTCCAGGTCATCCTCGGACCAGTTACCTTCTCCCTTCGCCGATGATAACGTGACCCCCCTCACCCTGACGAGGAACGCGAGCTCTTTCTTCAGGGGCTCGAGCATGCGCAGCTCCTCTTCTTCAAGCCCCGCAACGGACGCCCTAGCCAGCACTTTTGTAGGGGGGTAGGCTCGGGCTTTTCTCAAGGCCTGCAACCTCCTCGCGACGTCCCTCGCAAGGCCTTCGGCGACGAGCACGTCGTCCCTTGCGGTCGCAACTGCGACGAAGACGCCGCGCCTCTCCCCGACCTCGAAACCCGAGGCGGGCTTTGTGACCAGCTCAAGGACATCTAGCGGAACCTCGACGATCCTGCCTCCCGCCCTCGTCTTCAACGGCTTGCCAGAGACATAGGCCGAGATTGCCTTCTGCCCGGCGAGTTGAGGGAGGGCTCCGAGAATCTCAGCTGTCTTTTCTTTGAATTGAGCACTGACCTTCGCTCTGTTCGGAATCAAGCTGAAAGAAGCTGGGAATGAGGTGACGTTCGCCGTAGCGCCTACGTCCTTCACGTTGCACAGTGACGCTACAAGGCCGCCCGAGGCCCTCGACGTCTCCCGCCTAGGCACAAGGATTACCATCTGCCTCAGCGGCCAGCGCCTCTTCAGCTTCGCTTTCATCCTGGCCGAATTGCACGCCTCCTCGACGGTCAGCGCGAATTCCACTGCCCTCTCTGCCCCGCGCCCGCCCGACGACGGGGCTCTCTCGGGGAATCTCTCCGTGACCATCGACTGCTTCCATTTCCTGGGCCGGGCGAACGTCTCTTGGAACAGGTACTCGGTGATGAACGGGGCCACTGGGTGCAGCATCAGGTCGGCCCTCCGGAGTACGTGGCCCAGCACAGCGTAGATCGCGAGCCTCCTGTTCCTCTCCTTTGGGTCGTCCTTCCAGAGGTCACCGCGCACGAGCCTGACGTATGTCTGGCTCGCATGCATTATGATCAGGTCCTCCAACGACCTGCATACCTCGTTGTACCTCGCGCTCGCATATTCGTGCCTCACGGCCTTCTCCGCGGAGTCGAGCTTCGCAAGGAACCACCTGTCGACCTTCGTCAGGAGCCTTCTCTTCTTTGCCCACGCCAGCGTGTGTTTCGAGCCCTCGTACCCGTCGAGGGGACCATTCTGGGTGAGGTAGACGTGCAGGTGGTATAGCGTATTGAGGATCTGGTACGGCCTCGCGGCCATCTCTTTGAGGTCCATGGAGAGCGAATCTTCTGGGGCGCTCTTCCAGGTCAGGTAGAGCCGAGTCAGGTCCGTCGAGTAGGCCTTGAGCACGTCCAGGCCCCAAACTGCGTTCCCCTCGCTCTTGCTCATCTTCTCACCCTTTTCGTTGAGCACGTGACCCTGGAACAGGAACGCCTTGTAGGGGGCGAGGGGCTTGCCCGTCAGGAGAACGTTCAGCACGAGAAGGGTGTACGCCCACGCCCTGGTCTGGTCGATCCCCTCTGTCAGGTGCCTCACGGGGAACAGCTCGCGGTACTCTGTGTCGCTGAAGGCGGCGTAGGGAGCAGAACCGCTGTTGTGCCAGGTGTCAAGCACGAAGGGCTCCCTGTTAGCGGCTCCGCCGCACTCTGGGCAGTTCAGTACAACCCTGTCTATCCAGGGTCTGTGAAGTTCGAATTTCGGTCCGTCCGGAAGCGCTCGTGCCAGCCTGACTATCCTCCTTCTCGAGAAGGCGGGCACTTTCGCGCCGCAGTCGGCGCAGACCCATATCGGGAGCGGTGTCCCCCAGACCCTCTCCCTGGTTATCCCCCAGGGCGGGGAATCGCGGATGGACTCGAGGAATCTGTTCCTCGGCGCCTCGAAGTAGTACTCGACCTTCTCGGCGGCGCGGATCAGCCTTGTTCTGATCTTGTCGATCCAGTAGAAGTACTCCCTCCTCGCGAGCCAGACGATTCTGTGGCCCGACCTCCAGCAGACCGGATAGTCGTGAGTGATCCTTCCTGCATGCACGACCGCCCCCCTCGCCTCCAAGGCTGAGATGACATTCTGGTCTGCGTCCCGGGCGAACAGGCCGGCGAACTCTCCGGCTTCGGCCGTGAATCTTACTTGGTCGTCGAAGGGGGCGAAGACAGGCACCCCGACCGCCTGGGCTACCGCGAAATCGTCCTCGCCGTTGGCAGGCGAGAGGTGGACCAGGCCCGTCCCCGTGGTCGTGTCGACGAACTCCTCGGGCACGACCCTGTGAACCTTCCCCGAGTACTCTGCCTTGCGCAGGCCGGGGATCTGTTCAATCAGGGGGTGGGTGTACGTGACCCCCGCCAGCTCCTTCCCCTTGACCCGTCTTCTTGTCTCGCCGAACCTTATTCCAAGGTCCTTTGCCATCTGCGCCTTGCGCTCGGAGCAGACCACCCAGGTCTCTCCGCCGACCGTGACGAACTCGTAGTCCGCCTCAGGCTTGACGGCAACCAACTCGTCCGTCACCACAGTGAACGGCATGGTCGTCCAGATCACAAGGAAGGAACCGTCTCCTGCCTTCACCTTGTAATACAGGCTGGGATCCTCAAGTTGCTCGTATCCTCCCAGGGCGACTTCCGCGTGACTGAGCGCCGTCTGGCAGCTCGGGCAGTACGCTACCACCTTATACCCTTCCCCCAGCAGACCGGTCTTCCACGCAGTCTCGAGGTACTTCCACTCTCTCTCGATGAACGCGTCTCTATACGTCATGTAGGCCCTTTCGCGGTCCAGCGGAATTCCCAAGAGCCGGTCGGACTCTTCCCAGACTGCGCGGTACCTTCGTATCAGGTCCTTGCATGCTTGAACGAGTTTCTCGATGCCGACTACATTCAGGTTCTGCCACTTGTTCCCGCTCAGGCCCAGAGCCTTCTCCGCGTCCAGCTCGACTGGAAGCCCCTGGGTGTCCCAGCCTCCCCTGAAGACGAGTCGCTCCCCGTTCATTGAAGTGTACCTGTACCAGAGGTCCTTGTAGACTCGCCCCCTGATGTGGCCGATGTGCGGCTGATTGTTGAGAGTGGGCGGGCCCTCGACCCACCCTACGGGCTTCTTGTTTGAGAGTTTCTTTTCGACCTGCTTCCGGGGGTCCGTGCGGTCGTAGAACTCGCGGACCCTGGTTTCGACAGCTTTCCAGTCGTATCTTGCGTCGAGTGCCTGCCTACGGCTAGGACGTCTCGCTAATTTTGTAACCACTCAACGCACCGCTTGGTTTCCGTGCCCCTTATTTTAAGCATACCAGCTACGGAGCCCGCAGCAGCCGCCTTCCGAGTGATGCTGGGAGGCCGGCCTTCACGATCTTTTCCGACGCCTTTTCGCAATCGTACTCTGTCCTTTGCAACACCGCTTCTGGCTTACGTCGCCCAAAGCCCACGACTGCGAAAGAAGCTCTCCAATCGCCGTCCCTAGGCTGGCCGACCGAACCGGGATTGAACACAGTGCCCTCGTCCCCAGTCCAGACAAATGGAAGGTGCGTGTGGCCGAGCCCGACGAGGCCGACGTCGAGCTTAGACAGGTAGTGACCGAACAGGTCAGTATGGGTAACTGGGTCGACGTACTCGTGCAGGTTGTCATCTGGGCTCCCATGCGTTAGGTATGTCCTGACCCCTTCGAGCTCTACGCGGATCTGCAATGGAAGCTTGCGCAAATATGCCAGGCTGCGATCGGAGAGCTGCTTGGTGGTCCACTTGGCTGCAATTGCGGCCGCAGAGTTGAACCAGGATGTGTCGCCGGTCAGGACCGCAGCGTCGTGGTTCCCAAGCAGGCAAACAGCACCCCTGTCCTCGAGAATCCTGATGACCTCGTTCGGGTTGCTCCCGTAGCCGACAATGTCTCCCAGGCAGAACAATTCCTCGTCACCAAGACTCTCCACCACCGCGTTCAATGCCTCCAAGTTCGAGTGGACGTCGGAGATGAACGCTACCCTTCTCATGTTTGCTTCGGTGCTACTGTGCCGCCCCTATAACCTGTCTCCGGGACAGAGTGCTCCTGCAATCTGTGTCGCAAAGACCAATAGTTAATTTGTTTGTGAACTAAATTGAACTATCCTCCATTAACAGACTTCGCGCCGCTTCAAACTCGAAGCTCTCAATGTCTGCATTCGCAGGGAAGTGGGAAAAGCAGAATACCCAGGGTATCGGTACGAGGGTCCGCGACTCCGTCAGGAGTCCAGGTCCGCTCAAGCCGAAGCTCGATCTAGCCATCCGCCAAATCCAAGTCCAAATCGCAAAACTAGAGACAACATCAATCAAACTCAGAGATAGAGACAACAGCATCTTCAACAAGGTCGTAGGCTCTCTACAGAAACACGACACGCCACACGCGTCTGTTTTCGCGAACGAGCTCGCAGAAGTAAGAAAGATGAACAAGATGGTCACGCAGGCCAAGCTCGCTCTTGAACAGATAGTGCTGAGGCTCAACACAATCACGGAGCTCGGTGACATAGTGGTCACCCTGACACCTGCCATGGCGGTCATACGCAACGTCAAGCAAGGCTTGGTGGGCGTATTGCCGGAGGCGGAGAGCGAGATCGGCGAAATCTCTGGTCTGCTGAGCAGCATCC